>JAZFSS010000136.1:0-11644 GCA_036446275.1 Gammaproteobacteria bacterium
TGCAGCTTAATCCGGTATCGTCTTATGCGGGTTCAGTATTCCGTTCGGATCAAACTGGGCTTTAATGCGGCGCATCAAATCAAGGCTAACCGGATCTATCTCCCGGGCTACCATGTCGCGCTTAACAAGACCAATACCATGCTCCCCGGACAGGGTTCCTGTCAGGCTCAATACCAGATCAAAGACCTTTTCCAGGCATATATTGGCGTTTTTCACCTGTCCCGGATCATCAGGATCTATTAACAGATTTACATGAATATTGCCGTTACCCGCGTGACCGAAATTAACAATAGTTATTCCGAATTCCCCTGCCAAATTTTGAAGCCCGTTTATTAACTCGGGGACTCGTGAGACCGGGACAACTACATCTTCATTAATTTTCTTTGGCGCAATATTCCTGAGCGCGGGTGAAAGCGCCCGCCTGGTGGCCCAAAGTGCCGCAACTTCACGGTCAGACGCAGCAGTTTCGAGCTCTATGAGCCCATCGACCCTGGCCGCATCGGCTACAGTTCGTGCAGTACTGTCAATTGCCTCTACGGTGCCGTCGACCTCAATCATCAGTAGGGCGCCGGCGCCTCGAGGCAGTTCGGCTTCGGAAATATTCCGGACCATCTCGATCGCCATTCCATCCATAAACTCCAGGGCGCAGGGGATTACCGCTTGTCCCATAATCCGGGAAATGGCGGTAGCAGCCCCAGAGATGTCCTGGTATACGGCGCGCAAGGTGCGGCGCGCAGGTTGCAGCGGCGTTAATTTTAGAGTTGCTTCCGTAATCACCGCGAGGGTGCCTTCTGACCCAATCAACAATCGAGTCAGGTCATAACCCACCACACCCTTGGTGGTATAAACGCCAGTCCGGATTTCTTCGCCGCTGCCTATAACAGCCCTTAGTCCCAGCGTGTTTTCTCGTGCGGTGCCGTATTTTACGGCACGAGGGCCGGCTGCATTACAAGCGAGATTGCCTCCTACAGTGCACGTAGCCGCACTGGTTGGATCCGGTGGCCAGAAAAGATGATGTGCAGCAGCCGCTTCTTGAACGGCAAGGTTAGTCACTCCAGGCTGTACCACCATTACCCGGTTTTCCGGATCCAGCCGCAAAATATTTTCCATTCGCTCCAATGACAGGACTATGGCATCTTCAATAGGCACCGCGGCCCCGGTCGTTCCCGTACCTCGTCCGCGGGTTACCAGAGGAAATTTATGCTCATTACATAGTCCTACTATTCGCTTTACCTGCTCGTGGGTCGTAGCGAAAACCACAGCGCTGGGGAGAGCTTGTAACCGGCTATTGTCATACCCGTAGGGCAACCGGTCTGCCTCGTCAGTGAGCACATTGCCGGGGCCGGTGGCGGCAGTCAGTTGTTTAACAAAAGTGTCGGTGATCTTGAATGATTTGGCGCTCATTGGCGCAACTCTTCAGGGCCGGTAAAATGGCTCGGGGATAATGGAAAATCAGGCTATTCCATGCAGATCGATATACTGTGATTGTGTCAATCCAAATATTCAAATAATTTTATTACTTTTTGCACGCCGCCTACCCGGCGTACCGCCTCAGTAGCCGCGGTAGCCTCGTTATGCTTTAACAGTCCCATTAAAAATACTACACCGTTTTCGGTAACGACTTTAACACGAGTGGTATCGAAGTCCTCCAGATCTTTAAGTCCGACCATTTTGGCCTTTACCTTGGTGGTAATCAGCGAATCACTGGTACGGCTCATATAAGAACTGGGCGCCGCAATCGTCATTTCATTATGAACATGGCGTATCTTTGCTATGCCGCTGACGATCTTACCCGCCCGTTGTTTCAATACCGAATTCGGCGCTTCACCGGAAATCAGCACGATGTTATTAAAGCTGGTAATATTAATATGCGCCAACTTACGCAGCTCTTCGTCCTCTCGCAGAGCTTTTTTACTATTCCGTTTTATAGATTGGTCATCCAGCATAGTGCCGGTAGTGCGCCTGTCATGAACGATCACTGCCCCAGCGGCAGCGCCCCCGATCACCAAGCCTGCGCACCCGGATAACCCGGGTAGTGCTATCGCACAGATCAAAGCAGGTACGATCCAGGCTCTCATAGGTCAGTCCTCTGTTCCTAATAATTGATGGTCGATAAGATCGCACAGGCAATGCAACACCAGGCCGTGAACTTCCTGGATCCTTGCGGTTGACTCAGCGGGGATACGAATTTCGATATCTTGTTGGGATAGTTTTTTTGCCATTTTCCCACCATCCCGCCCGGTTAAAGCCACCACCGGCATATTCCGGAGATGCGCAGCTTCTACTGCTTCTGTTATGTTTGGCGAATTACCGCTGGTTGAAATTGCCAGCAATATATCGTCTGCTTGTCCCAATGCGCTAATGGTTTTTGCGAATATCTGACTGTAGTCGTAGTCGTTTGCAATAGATGTAATCGTTGACGAGTCCATAGTTAGCGCAATTGCCGGCAAGCCAGGCCGCTCCCTCTCGAACCGATTTAATAACTCCGCAGTGAAATGTTGGGCATCAGCGGCGGATCCTCCATTGCCACAACTTAAAATCTTTCTATTAGCTTGCACCGCGCGGGCGATCTTCTCAGCTGCCCGGGCAATCGGCGGCGCAGTGGCTTGCAACGCCTGCTGCGTTATCCTGATATTTTCTTTGAAGTGCTGATTGATGCGGTCGATCAGATCCATAATGAGTTTCGCTTAGCTTAATAGTCCCCATCAGCAGAGGATTCTTACGCCCTGAAAGCGTCAGATATCCATTTGACCTTCAGTCCGGAATCGCCGGGCGCAATGCACACGACGTCGAATCGTCCCGGGTACCTGGCAAAGGCCGGGTGGCGCTGCAGGTAATGCAAGGCGCAGTGGGAGATTTTCCGTTGTTTGCGAAAATCAATACTTTCCGCGGCGCTGCCATAGTTCGGCCGATGCCGGTATCGTACCTCAATGAACACCAAGCTGTCTCCGTGCAGCATAATTAAATCGATTTCGCCCCTGCGGCAGCGATAATTTCTTGCAATCAACCGCATACCTTGTTGCTGCAAGTATCGGCAGGCTAAATCTTCCCCGGCTCTACCCTGAAGTTTAGTCATGATCACGTCCTTGTTGTGGCAATGCTTCAGTATCCTTTCATCGTCCCCGCCGGATGATCGCGGAACCATTTTTAAACCGCGCCCAGACTAGTTCCCGATGTACGCGCCGCTTGTTGTCCAAGTACAGGTTTCCAGTTACACCGTTGAACCGGCTAAACGCACCTTCACCCAATTTATCCAAATAAGGAAGCACGTTGTAGGCATCGACCCCTAATGCGTAAAGTCGCGTATGTCGCTTTTGTTCTCTCGATGCGTTAGCCAGAAGTTGGTCGCGAATTACCGCGCCCGAGCCCTGTTTTTCCAGTGTCCAGGGCATATCGCAAAACTGAATGCCGTTCAAATCTTGATCGGCCCGTGGGTTTGGGATACCGGTATAAATGTGAGACGTGGAGTAAACTGGCAGTCTCGCCGCCTGATGAAAGCGCAATTGGGGCCCCAATTGCCTGGCCTGGGTGGACCGTGCAACGAGAAAGACGAAATCCACATCCTGGCGTCGTCGTGGCTCAAATTTCAGGGAGCCACCCAATCGTTGGCGCAGATCGCGGTAGCGTGCCCGGCTTTGTGTGAGATTCAGCAGTTCGCTGATAGGGATGACAAAATCTGTCTCGTTGGGATCGTAGGTCTGACTTTCCAGTAGTTCGCCCCCTAGTTCCGACCATCGTTCACGGAAGGCGGCCAGCACCCGCGCACCCCAACTTCCCTGGGGCACTAGCGCCACAGCCGTTTGATGATTGTCCAGGCGTGCCTGCCAGGCCACGTGGCGGGCCTCATCTTCCGGAGACAGGCCGAATTGATACAAGGATTTTGGCAGCCAGCGGCTGTTATCTGCGTAGTTGAGGGCTAGAACCGGTACCGAGAGGCGGCGTGCCCGGGTCAGCTCTGCTACCGCGGCCCGGTGCAACGGACCCACCACCATTTCAGCACCGTCTTCGACAGCCCGGTGGTATTGGCGGGCCACCATCTGGGGCCCTGCGCCGACATCGTAGACACGCACCACGGGCCGGGCCAATCCCCTAGGCTGGTTTGCATTGGCGGCTAAAAATCCATCTCGTACTGCCGTACCGGCGTTAGTGTAGGGGCCGGTCAAAGGCAGCAATAGGGCCACTTGGCGCAAAGACCGGCTGGTTTCACGGGTTTGCCGCGTTTTTTCGAGCAACTCCATCAGCAGGCCCTCGTTGGCCGGGTGCCCTGGGTAGTGGCGACTCCAGTTTGCCACGGCGCGCGATAAGGCCTCCGGTTGCTGCCTGTATTCACGAGACAATCGTACTAACTCCAACCACCCGTACAGGGCATCCTTGCGCCCCGAGCGATACACCCGCTGTAGATCGGCGTCTGACAGTCTGGATAATGTTTTCCAGAGTTGAGTTTGGTTGTTATAACGCTGTTCCGGATTGGTTAACAACGGGTCCATCCATACCCGTTCACGGGCGCTTGCTACGTAATCGCTGTTCAGGGCATAGGCTTCGGCCCGCAACTGGTGGTAAGCGAGCCTAAGAGTATCCGGCGTATCCGCCGGTACCGAGGTATTAAGGGCTGTCAGCGCCGCATTGGGCCGAAGTTCCGTTACGGCCAGCTGCGCCTCTTGTAATCGAACCGACAACAACTGGTTTGCATTGAGGGTTTCCCTGGGCACTTGGTCCAGGGCGCTTCCCGCGCGGCTAGTAGGCGTGGTGCCGCAGCCACCGACCAAGACCAAGATCATGCAGAACAGGATAATGGTGCCGTACAAATAAAGCGTCTGTTTCATCTGTTGGATAGTCGGGCCGACAATCTCCCGGAAATCAAATCAACATTTACAGCAAGGATCAATTGAGACAAAGTAGAGCAGTATCTGGTTCGGAGGTCGATGTGTCAATCAAAACGGGTACGCTCTATGTGGTCGCCACGCCCATAGGCAATCGAAAGGATATTACACAACGAGCGTTGGAGGTGCTGGCTTCCGTCGATAAGGTGGCAGCGGAAGACACCCGTCATAGCAGGAAACTATTGTCGTCATATAACATTAGTGCGCCACTGGTTTCGCTGCACGAACATAACGAGCGTAGTGTCGCTAAACGATTAGTGCAGGCGCTCAAGGAAGGGGCATCTGTGGCCTTGATATCTGATGCGGGAACACCGCTGATCAGCGACCCAGGTTACCGTTTGGTGCGGGGCGCCCATGAGGCCGGTATCCCGGTCGTGCCTGTGCCTGGGCCGAGCGCCTTGATCTGTGCCCTTTCCGGATCAGGCATGGCGACGGACCGGTTCGTTTTTGAAGGATTCCTTGCTGCTAAAAGGCCGGCTCGCAGGGCAGAATTGATGGCCTTGACAAAGGAAAGTCGGACCATGGTTTTTTACGAATCCTGTCATCGTATCGTGGCGATGATGCAGGATCTGGTTGAGTGTTTCGGAGCTACGCGTGAGGCGGTGATCGCCAGGGAACTGACGAAGATGTTTGAGACGATTCGCAAGGCTTCACTGGCGGAGTTGCTGGAGTACCTGAAACAGGACCGCGACCGGCAAAAAGGGGAATTTGTTGTGCTTGTAGAGGGCGCCGGTGAGGCGAACCCTCTACAGGTCTCCGAAAGCGCACACAACACCTTGAAAGTATTGGTGCAGGAGTTGCCTGTTAAACAGGCAACGGCATTGACCGCCAGGATTACCGGCGAGAAACGTAATGTCCTGTATGAGATGGCCTTGGCGTTATCCGGCACAAAAAAATAAAGGGCGGCAAATTAGCCGCGATACCAGGATTCACGGTAGTGGCTCAGTTCGTAACAGGCCGAATAAATTCGGCCCTACAAAGAACGGTGTCGTAGGGCGGAATTTACTTGTGCTCGATGCCTTTTCGGGTATTCCGCCAGACAAATTAGACGCCAAACTGACCCACTACCCAGGATTCACCGGTGTTGTGACAACGCCCATTCCACATGTTCCCGTACCAGGTTTGAGGGGTGGCGGCGGCGTTCTGTCAGAACCGCGACGATGGCAGGATCAGAAGGCGCGTTTCCTAATGCCACTGCAATATTCCGTAACCAACATTCGTGCCCGATGCGGCGTATTGCGCTGCCTTCGGTGTTACGAAAAAATTCTTCTTCACTCCATTGGAACAGTTTAATTAGCGCTGCGTTATCCAATCCGTGCCGGGGCTGGAAATCCGCTTCGTCAGTGGGTTGCGCGAACCGGTTCCAGGGACAAACCAGTTGGCAATCGTCGCACCCGTAAATCCGGTTACCGATAAGCGGGCGCAAAGGTTCAGGGATGGGGCCTCGTAATTCAATAGTGAGATAGGAAATGCATAAGCGGGCGTCCAGCTGGTACGGCGCAACAATGGCCCCTGTCGGACATGCCTCGATACAAGCCCGGCAAGTGCCACAATGATTTTCCCCAGGCGAATCAACCGGTAGTGGCAAATTCGTATACAGCTCGCCCAGGAAGAACCAGGACCCGGCTTGGGCTTGAATCAAATTGGTGTGTTTGCCGATCCATCCGAGCCCGGCGTTTTGTGCCAGGGCCTTTTCCAGCACCGGTGCGCTATCGGTGAAGGCCCGATAGCCAAATGGGCCGATATGGTCTGTAATGCGATCCGCCAGGCGCTGCAAGCGCTGCCGGAGTACTTTGTGGTAATCGCGTCCTAGCGCATACCGCGACAGGTAGCCCCGCGCGGGATCATTCAATACCTGCCAGGGATCAGTGGCCTGACCCGGCCAATAGTCCATCCGTACCGAGATGACCCGGCACGTACCCGGTACCAATTCGGCCGGCCGGCTGCGGCGCTTCCCATGACGGGCCATATAGTCCATGGAGCCGTGCCGTCCCCGTTCCAGCCAGTCCATCAAGCGCACTTCTTCCTGGTCCAATTGAATCCCGGTGATACCGAGCTGTTGGAAGCCAAGCTCCCGGCCCCAGCCCTTGATATCGAGTGCCAAGGCGTCGTAATTCAGGGTAGTCGGCACAGTTGTGGCTTTAATAGGCATGGATCGATTGCTAACTGCGGGGGCCGGATTTCAAATCCGTCTCCTAACTACGTATTGTACGGACAATGGAAGAGAACACACTGCCTCTGTACTCTACGGCCCAGGTTCGGGAACTGGATCGTGTCGCGATCGAAGAGTTCGGTATTCCCGGCTATACCCTGATGACCCGTGCTGGTGCCGGCGTGCTGCGCGTATTACGGGAACGCTGGCCCAAGGCACGACGCATCGTGGTGGTTTGTGGCGTGGGCAACAACGGCGGGGACGGATTGGTCATGGCGCGACTGGCCAAACAAGCCGGTTTGGTGCCACTGGTAATGCAACTTGGAGATCCCCGGCGGTTGCGGGGTGATGCGGCTACGGCCGCCAAGGACCTGACCGCGGCGGGCATTGCCATGGAAAAGTTTGACGTGCGCCGCTTACAAGGTGCTGATGTTGTCGTGGACGCCGTACTCGGCACTGGCGTAAAACGGCCCCTGGAAGGACAGTGGTTAGAGGCGATACAGGCCATTAATCAATACCCTGCGCCGGTACTGGCCATCGATATCCCTTCGGGGCTTAACGGCAATACCGGGATGCCGATGGGGGTTAGTGTCCATGCCGCTTGTACCGTGAGCTTTATTGGCCGCAAGCAAGGGCTTACCACCGGCCAGGGCCCCGAGTTTTGCGGCACCCAGGAGTTTGACGATCTTGGGGTGCCGGCCGAAGTGGTTGGCAAGATTCAAGCCACGGCCGTTCTCATTACCCCCGCGATCTTGAATAGTTTGCAAATACCGCGGCCCCGTCATACCCACAAGGGGATGTGTGGTCATGTGTTGGTAGTTGGCGGTGATCATGGTACCGGTGGGGCAGTGAGACTGGCAGCCGAAGCAGCCGCGCGAGTAGGGGCCGGTTTGGTGAGCATTGCAACTAGAGCCGCACATGCCGCGGTAATTACCGCCACATGCCCGGAGCTGATGTGCCACGGGGTGGAGTCCGGGCGGGACCTGCAGCCGTTATTGAACAGAGCCACGGTAGTGGCAGTGGGGCCCGGCCTTGGCCAGTCCACCTGGGCGACCCAGCTTTTATGCCAGGTTCTGGACCACCGCAAGCCCCTGGTTGTGGACGCCGACGCCCTCAACCTGTTGGCCCAGGATCTCTCGGTCCGGGAAGAATGGGTGCTTACACCGCACCCCGGCGAGGCGGGCCGCTTGTTGGGTAGCGACGCCGAATCGATACAGCAGGACCGGTTTGCCGCGGTTTCGCAATTAGCGCAACGCTACGGCGGGGTTTGTGTATTGAAAGGTGCCGGCACCCTGATCGCTGCGCCGGGTGATCCTGTTGCAGTATCTCCCACTGGCAATCCAGGCATGGCCAGCGGCGGGATGGGCGATGTGCTTACCGGAGTCATTGCCGGTTTTATGGCGCAGGGACTATCTATATGTGACGCCGCGAAGGCCGGAGCCTATGTCCACGGCGCCGCGGCAGACTTGGCGGCAACCAAGGGGGAACGTGGTTTGTTAGCCGGCGATGTGCTGGCGTGTCTGCGAACCGTTATCAACCCGTGACTGTGAAGCAACGGGTGTCCGACGCCGAAGCCATGGAGGCCTTGGGGGCCGCATTTGCCGACGCGTGCGGTGACACCGGTTGCCGAATCTACCTGCAAGGTGAACTGGGCGCTGGAAAGACCACCTGGGTGCGTGGTTTCCTGCGTGGTTTCGGTTATACAGATGCCGTGAAGAGCCCCAGCTTTGCCCTCATAGAGCAATACGATCTGCGTGGCCAGGTTATTGTCCATTTGGATTTATATCGCATCGCGGACCTGGAGGAACTGGAATGGATTGGCATGCGGGACTGGTTTGACCGGGACACGGTTTGTCTGGTGGAGTGGCCCGAGCGAGGGGCGCGCATGTTGCCGGCACCCGACCTTCATATCCAGCTGGATTATGATCTCCCGGGGCGCCACTTTTCGGCTATCGGCCATACGCGTAGAGGGCAGGCATTGTTGGCCCGGCTGAATCTCCCTTAGGATTAGCTAACCCCTTGAATTGGAAAGGCCTACTTAGCGCAAGTTGCCAAGGAGACACCCCTGCCGTTCAATCCAGTAAAGTCTCCAGTTAGATTTGTTTCTCAGCAATATCGTCTATCCATAGGAAAATACAGCAAAAACACTTGAAAATAAAATTCCGTTGTGTCTAGATAGGGTCCGTTAATGCCTCAAGAGCCCAGCGCAAGCGCCGGAAAAGGGAGCCATGGGAAAAGCACTGTTTGCGGTTGTTTTGCTGTTGTTTTGCTGCGTGGATGTGCTGGCAGGGTCAGTCCAAGTGCAAGGTGTGCGTATATGGGCTGCGCCTGATCACACTCGAGTCGTCTTCGACCTAAGCGCACCGATTTCCCATAAAGTGTTTACCCTTAGAAATCCGGACCGCGTCGTAATCGATTTGAAGGATGCGCGATTAAATACTTCGTTACGTAAACTGGATAAAAAAGGACTCCTGAAACGGATTCGTAGTGGCACGCGCAACGGTAACGATCTGCGGCTGGTGCTGGATGTAAAGCAGCGCGTGCGGCCAAAGAGTTTTTTCCTTACCCCCAACGCTTCTTATGGGCACCGTCTGGTCGTTGATCTCCACGATATCAAACAACGCAAGTCGGCACCTCCAAAAACCCGTTCCGTTGCACCTGGCGCACCACGAGACCTGGTGATTGCCATCGATGCCGGGCATGGCGGCGAAGATCCCGGCGCCCGCGGTCCTAGGGGACCCCGGGAAAAAGTAGTGGTGCTGGCCATTGCCCGCAAGTTGGCTGCCTTCATCGAAAAGGAGCCCGGCATGCGGCCGGTACTGATCCGTGAAGGGGACTATTATGTCGGCCTGCGTACTCGTGCCCGCAAGGCCCGTAAGCACCACGCCGACCTGCTCATTTCGATACACGCAGATGCCTTCAAAGATCCTGGTGTGTATGGTTCGTCGGTGTACGTGGTATCCCGCAAAGGGGCCAGTAACGAAATGGCCCGCTGGTTGGCGGAGCGGGAGAATGCATCGGACTTGGCGGGTGGAGTGAGTCTGGATGACAAGACTGGTTTGTTGAAAACCGTTTTGTTGGACCTATCCCAGTCTGCCAGTATGGAGACCGGTAATGAGGTGGCGGTCAAGGTATTGCGTGAGCTAAGGCGCATCGGCAAGGCGCACAAGAAAACCGTTCAGCATGCCGGCTTCATGGTGTTGAAGGCACCGGATATCCCGTCGATCTTGATTGAGACCGCCTTTATTTCCAATCCGGCGGAAGAGCGGCGTCTTAGAGATCCGCACCACCAGCAGAAGGTGGCCGGAGCAATTTTCAAAGGACTGCGTAGCTATTACGTAGAGAAGGCGGTCCCAGGAACCTTATGGGCCGGAACCAGGCATGTGATCAAGACAGGCGAGACTCTTTCCGGGATCGCCATGCAGTACCGGGTGAGCGCAAAAAAGATTCGTGTTGCCAACGGCATGGCTGGAGATCGGCTGCAGGCAGGCAAAGTACTGCGAATTCCGTCCGCTGTCGGCGGTTAAATAGCCCCGCCAGCCTGGCTTCTTCGATCCCCGCTTTTCCTGATTATGATGCGCTCGGCCTATCGGCCTTAGCACATCCTACCGGATTTCCATATAGATTCCTCATGGCCCCATGCCGGGGTTTCCACGTATGATAGTGGCCGGGTCCCATCATGCGCATTCAAAGGTTGCCATCCCAGCTGATTAACCAGATTGCCGCCGGCGAGGTGGTGGAGCGGCCCGCGTCCGTGGCTAAAGAGCTGATGGAAAATGCCCTGGATGCCGGGGCCCGCAATCTGGAAGTGGATGTGGAGCAGGGTGGCAAACGACTAATCCGGATTCGAGACGACGGCACGGGCATTCACAAGGGCGACCTGGCCTTGGCCCTGCGTCGTCACACCACCAGCAAAATTTCCAGCCTGGAAGATCTAGAGCAGGTGGTCAGCCTGGGTTTCCGTGGCGAGGCCTTGCCAAGTATCGCGTCTATCTCCCGTTTGACCATAAGTTCTCGCGCCAGGGACGCGGATCAAGGCTGGAGTGTCCAGGCCGGCGGACGCGACGATGTGTCAGATCCGATTCCCGTTGCCCAGGCAGTCGGCACTTCCGTGGCGGTGTATGACCTGTTTTTCAACACCCCGGCGCGCCGCAAGTTTCTGCGTGCGGATGCTACGGAGTTTAAGCATATTGACGGCCTGATCCGCCGCATTGCCTTGAGTCACTTTAGTGTGGCCATTCATTTGCGCCATAACCAGAAAACCATACACAGGTTACCGGTTGCCGAAGGCGTAACCCAGCAAGAAAAGAGGGTTGCAGCATTATGCGGGACGCCCTTCATGGCACAAGCGTTACCGGTGGAGCGCGCCGTGTCAGGACTCAGTCTGGAGGGTTGGATTGGCTTACCGACATTTTCCCGCAGCCAGTCAGACCTACAGTTTTTCTTTGTTAACGGTCGTATGGTGCGGGACAAATTGCTAAGTCATGCCGTGCGGCAGGCCTACGCCGATGTTTTAGTCCATGGCCGCCAGCCGGCCTTCGTTCTATATTTGGAGCTGGACCCGACGGCGGTGGATGTTAACGTGCATCCTGCCAAGCACGAGGTGCGTTTT
>JAZFSS010000137.1:0-10814 GCA_036446275.1 Gammaproteobacteria bacterium
ACTACTGCCCGTACCGGAACCTGTAGCCATTGATTGCCACGATGCGCGGGAGTTGGTGCATCTGAAGTAGGACCCGCGCCTTCGCGGGGAACGTCCCAACATTCCCGGTCGGCGCCGGCTTTACCCAAGAATCGCGCCTCCCGCCTCCCTCCCATGATTGGCGCCCCGACCAGGAGTCGAACCTGGGACCTTCCGCTTAGGAGGCGGACGCTCTATCCTACTGAGCTACCGGGGCGCGGCTGGATTCCAGTGTGCGCATTGTAACCGGTGTTTACTTCCCTACGTTTGCCTTAACGGTACCCCTGTGGCGATCGTACTGGCTCCAAATCGTTGTCTCTCCACCCGATAGCAGCAGTAAGCGCTTTGCAAATAATGACTTGCATGACTTTGTTCCAGTTTGAAGCAGGGCATTTGAGGGTGGTGTTACAGGCCTATCGGTACCCTGTCTTGCTTTCCCGCCACCGTTGGAAAATCCTTTAAATCCCCTGAGGTTGGGTTACAGGTTTCGGCCCTGAAGCCGCTAGAGAGCGAGTACGAGCAAGGATAAACCTTAGGCCTATGAATGCCACATTAATTTCCTGGAAACGAGAGCGCCTCGGATTGATTATGGTCGGCACCTCGCTGTTCGCCATCGCCTGTATGGTGATGTTGCTGTTTGGGTATCTGCAACAGCAGCGACAGGAGCAAATAAGGGAGCAGGGGGTTGGTCTGGTGCGCATTCTCTCAGGGTTATCCTACGAGCAGTTGGTTGCAGGGCAAGAACGCCGCGGCATACTCTCGCTGCTGCAGCATCATTATGGTAATTCTGACTTCGCCTACGCGACCTTCGTGACTCCATCCGGGGACCCGATTGCCCAGGTTGCCGCCTCCGGCACTATTGTCCCGTCACTCCGGTTTTCGGCGCAGCCCACTTCCTGGCTAAAAGAACAAGTCATTGCGGTTCCGGGCAGCCGGCCCTTCCAGGAGTTCAACGCGCCTATGTTCACCGACGGGACTCTAAGCGGCTACGTGCGGGTGGGTTACTTTCAACCGGGTTTTGGCCTTAACAAAGAACAGTTAGCGTTTTTTGGGACTTTGGTTCTGCCTATTTTTCTGTTGACACCGTTATTCTACTATCTCATAAAAAAAGAAGTCCAGCCATTGAAAAAAATTAACAGTGAAATAGAACATTTCATCGAAAATCGCAGCATGGGTCCCGTGCAAGTCGATGCTAGCGGTGAGCTGGGGCAGTTCATGGAGCGCTTCAATAAATTTGTCGAATTTGCGCAACAGAAGATCACCAGTTTGGAGTCCGATCAGGCAGGCTTGGTGACTTCCACAAAACTGCTTGGCTACAAACGGGCCCGGGTCGAATCGGTGATCCAGTCATTGCCGGACGCGGTGTTGGTATTGGATGAAACGGGAACGATCACCGTGGCCAATCCAAGGGTGACCACATTGTTGGGCGTGGACCACAAGGAGATTATTGGCACGCAGCCCCAGGAATGGTGTTCCAATCCTGAAGTGCTTGCCCTGTTGGCGGGCCACAAGAGCAAGGGAATGGGTGTATATAACACCGAGGCTGTCCACTTTAGCTCCGAGCATTCGCCGGAAAAGACGTTGGTGGCCAATGCCTACCCTCTATTTTCTAAGTCAAACCGTTCTCAGATGTTGGGCACCTTGTTGGTGTTTCGTGACGCCACTTTGGAGCAAAAGGCAAAACAGAGTCGAGCCGAATTTGTGGCCCATGTTGCCCACGAACTGAAGTCGCCACTCAATGTGCTGGCCATGTATAGCGAAGCCTTGCAAGGGAAAGAGGGTGAGTCGGAGACCTTTCGCATCGAGACCGCCAATGTGATCCACGACGAGGTAGAACGCCTTTCGACCTTGATCAGTAATATTTTGAGCATAACCAAAATCGAGATGGGTAGCCTGGGTATAAAACGGCAACGTGTAAAGCTGCGTGAGTTTCTTCAAGATGCCCTAGATCGCGCGACTCGCGATGCGCGTGGAAAGGATTTTTCCATTAGTCTTGATGCCCCAAAGGAGTTAAACGCGATCCATGTCGACAAGGCGTTGCTTAGCATCGCCCTCAATAATCTGCTGACCAATGCCGTCAAATATAACCGCCCGGGCGGCAGCATCGTGCTGGCAACGGAAGAGAACGATGAGGCAGTGCGCATATCCGTGCGTGACACTGGGATCGGCATCGCGCCGCAAGATCAGGGTCGCATATTTGAGAAGTTCTACCGCTCAAACGCGGAAGAGGTCAGGCAACGCACCGGACACGGCCTGGGTCTTGCCCTGTCCAAGGAGATCGTGCAGTTGCACCACGGGACACTAACCGTACATAGCAAGCTAGGGGAAGGTGCTGAGTTCGTAATAGAACTGATGAAGCATCCCGGCTCGATCCAACAGGGCAGTCAGTCATGAAGCGTATTCTCATCGTCGAAGACGAGCCCCACATCATTCGCATCCTCAGGCTTGCCCTGGAGCGAAATTCCTATCAGGTGTGCTCAGCCATAGACGGTAAGGAGGGGTTGGCATCCATCCAGGAATCTGAGCCCGATGTCTTGATCACCGACATCGATATGCCCGTTATGTCAGGTGATCAGTTATGCAAGCATATTGAGGCTGAAATGCCGGACCGAAAGTTCTTGATCATAGTGCTGACTTCCAGGGCTGAAATCGAACACCGGCAATGGTCCGCGGAGATTCCCAATCTCGTGTTCCTGGAAAAACCGATCAGCATACGCAGATTGGTCAACCAGTTAGAAGACTACTTCGCGGAAGCCATGCCCTTGGAGGAGAAGAAAGTTGCGGGATGATGCCTTTGCATTGATTGTGCTCGAACCGTATCTGCAATTGTTGGCGGAGATCCTGCCGTGGGCCGATGGGTTTGCCATAAGCGATGGGTACGGGATGTCGGTGAGCGTCAGCGATGAGGCATTGCGTACCCAGTTTGAGGCGCTACTGGCAGACCACTACAGTAAAATCCAAGAGAATCATGTCGATTCGAATCCACTATCGGTTTGCAAATTACAAGAAGGTCAGACCTATTTCCATTTCAATATTACGACAGCCTCAGGAAAATTAATTGGCATTATCGGCATGACTGCCAAGCGCGAGGCAGAGGATTTATCCTACAGTGATACAGACCAGTTGGCGGCCCAGCTGAATATAGTAGCTAAGTGTCTGCGCAATGAATACGAACTGACTGCGGAACTGAATACTATGGCTACCGAATTGGCCGGCCGCTACGAAGAACTCAATTTGCTATACATGGCGGAAGATGAAATAGAACATACCAGCCTGGATAGCGATACGCTGACCCCCTTTCTGGATAGCTGCGTGGAACATCTGGATGTAGGGCTGGCAACCCTGATTATGCCCGAACAAGACATCATTCTGTTAAGCGTAAGCAAGGGAGATCCCATCACCGACTTGCCCGTCATCATGCCGACGCTGACGGGAGAGTTTTACGATTGGATGAAATCGACCGGGGAATGTGTGGTTCTCAACGATTTCGTCGATGACCGTCGTGCACAGCATTGCCCGGACATTCCCTATAAAATGCTGGCATGCCCGGTGCTGGACGCCAACCAGCGGGTGATCGGTCTGATGGCTACCCTGAACGGCAATCATCGCGCGGACTTTCTGAACAGCGACCGCAGCCTGCTCAAGGCATTGGCAAAAAAGATTTCTAAGATTGCCCAAGTCAAGTATGACGCCTTAACCGGTCTTATCCATCGATCCATTCTTGAATCCCAGGTGCAGAAATGTTTGATTTCCTGCCGGAAAAGCGCAGTCTCTCACTGTGTCTTGGCAGTTGATGTAGATCAGCTGCAGGTCATCAATGATACAGCCGGTCACGAGGCCGGCGATGAAGTGATCAGGCGGGTTTCCCGGACCTTGAATGATAGCGTTCGCGATGCGGATGTGGTTGGTTATCTGGGGCGTGGCAAGTTCGGAGTGCTGCTGGAACGTTGTCGGTTGCATCAGGGTAAGGAGATTGCCGAGAACCTGCGGTGCCTTGTGCAGCAACTGACAATCGATTGGCGTGGGCAGTGTATCGAGCCCACGATCAGTGTCGGCGTGGTGCAGATGAACGCGGATTCCTCGAGTGCGCCGGAAGTACTGGATGCGGCTGAAATCGCCCGTGATGCTGCCAAGGAGCTAGGCCGCAACCGGGTACAAGTCTACCTGCCGGAAAGCGTTGAGATCACGCGGCGCAAGGACTATATGCAATGGGTTGGACGTATTCAGTGCGCGCTACGTGAAGACAAGTTCCAACTTTATTGTCAGCCCATAAGATCCAATGAACCCGGCAGCAGCGAGCAGCACATCGAGATACTGCTGCGCATGTTAAATGGCGGCGGTGTCCTGATTGATCCCGGTAGCTTTATCCCGGCAGGAGAACGTTATCATCTCATGCCCACTATTGACCGCTGGGTAGTGTCCCATGCATTGGACGCGTTGGCCGGTTCTCAATTTGAACGGCGCGGCAAGGATTGGGTATGTGCCATTAATCTATCGGGGCAATCGCTGGTGGACGAAGGATTTACAACGTATGTCTCGAAACAACTGGAGAGAAGCACAATACCACCGGAAAACATCTGCTTTGAAATTACAGAGACAGCCGCGATCAGCGATCTTGAGGCGGCCAAGCGGTTTATCGTTGCAATTAAAAAACAAGGTTGTAGTTTTTCTTTGGATGATTTTGGTACCGGACTCAGCACCTTTACCTACTTGAGGGAGTTGCCGGTGGATTTTCTGAAAATAGACGGCTCTTTTGTCAGGTATATTATTGAAGATCCTATTGCCGAAGCAATGGTTTCCGCCATCAATCAGGTAGGGCATGTGATGGGATTGAAGACCATTGCGGAATTTGTCGAGTCCGATGCCATCAGGGAACGGCTGGAGACACTGGGCATAGATTATGTGCAGGGTTACGCGGTAGGCAAGCCAAGACCTCTCGCGGACGAGCTGGAATATGCCAAAGAATCCGGCAAGCGGAAATCTGGATGATGTCGATCTTGATGCAGAATTTATCGGCTCGATTAAACAGACGCGCGCCGATCCAATATTACGCATTCCAATAATAATTATCCGATGAGTGCGGTTCCTGAGTCGATAGCCACTGCTATTTTGAAAACCCGAATCGGGGTCATGATGTCGTTGGCGCCAAAAACGTCGCTGACTAATGACGAGGTGCTCAACGAGCTTCGCAAGGAGGTGGAGCGTTGCATTATTGATCGTGAAGTGCAGATCGTAGTGGATCTGTCGGTAGCCCGAGTTGTAAACAGTGCGGCCATGGAGCTGCTGCTGGATACCCAAGACCAGCTGGTACGACTGGGTGGTTGGCTGAAAATGGCCCATGTCGATCCGCTCATCATGGATGTGTTCGAGATCACAGGCTTCACGGAATATGTCACCATTATGGGTGTGGAGGTAAAGGATCGTGATCCGGTCGCTGTCCCGGGCAAAAAAAAATTGGGAGATATTCTTCTGGCCCGGGGGTTGATCTCAGAGGAGCGCGTTGCCGAAGCCATGCGGCTGCAAAAGCGCCTGTCCAGGCGTATGGGCCAGATCATTATTGAAAAGGGCTGGGTATCTGAGCAGGATGTGCTATTGGGATTGGGAGAGCAACTGTCTATCCCATTTATTCGGCTGCGTGCCGGTATTTTCGATCCGGAGGTCGTCGACCTGTTGGATAAGGACATCGCGCGCAGGTTGCAGGTGTTGCCACTGCAACGGGTGCGGGGTGTATTGACCTTGGCGACCGCCGACCCGCAGGCCATTCCCACATTCGATGAGATTCAGGAGCGTACCGGTTGCCGGGTGAGGCCGGTGCTGGCGCGGCGTGAGGAGATTCTGAATAACCTCAACGATTCCTACGCCGGACAGATCGAAACTGTCGAGTTGATGGGCGATGTCGATGATGACTTTGAAGTCATCGAGAACATGGTTCCCGATGACTATTCCGCCATCGATGATATGGCCGAAGGCAGCCCCATCATCAACTTGGTCAATTCCATCGTGCAACGTGCCGTGCGCGACGGGGCCAGCGATATTCATATCGAGCCTGCCCGTGCCAAGTCGCGGGTACGGTTTCGTATCGATGGCGTGCTTTACGAGGTCACCACGTTACGGCCCGAGTTGCATCCGGCAGTCGTTTCCCGCCTTAAGGTGATGGCCAATCTGGATATCGCCGAGCGACGCCTACCCCAGGATGGCCGCATTCAAGTGCAGACCCAAGGCCGCTCCGTGGACCTGCGCTTCAGTTCGCTGCCGGGCCTGTTCGGTGAAAAGGTGGTGCTGCGCGTACTGGATAAGAACCATTCGTTATTGGATCTCAATAAACTTGGCATGGTGGAACAGAATACCGCGGTGTTCCGATCACTGCTGGATCGCAGCTACGGGCTTATCTTGGCAACCGGACCGACCGGCAGCGGCAAAACCACGTCTCTGTATGCGGCGTTGAACTATCTAAACAGTATCGAGAAAAACATCGTCACCATTGAAGACCCGGTTGAATATCAATTAGACGTAATCAATCAAAACGAAGTACGGGAAAAAATAGGACTTGGCTTTGCCAAGATACTAAAGCATACCCTGCGCCAGGATCCGGACATCATTATGGTGGGTGAGATTCGCGACCAGGAGACCGCGGAAATCGCGGTCCAAGCGGCGCTTACGGGTCACCTGGTCCTGTCTACCTTGCACACCAATCATGCCGTCGGCGCTGTCACTCGTATGATCGATATGGGGATAGAGCCCTATCTTTTGTCCTCGGCATTGATTGGCGTGATTGCGCAACGCCTGGTGCGCACCATTTGCCCAGCCTGTAAAACCAGTTATGTGGCCTCGCCCGAGGTGGTGCAGCGCTACGGCTGGGAGAGCGATGGTCAGGTGCAGTTGGCCCGGGGCAGGGGTTGTCCCGAGTGCTACGATTCCGGTTTTCGGGGGCGCATGGGCATCCACGAGATTTTGGCGGCCGATGAAGGCTTGCAGCGGTTGGTGACCTCCAACCCCGGCCGGGACGAACTGAAGCGATACATGGAGGAGCGGAAAATCCGCACCCTGTTCGATGACGGTTTAGGGCACGTGCGCCGTGGAGAGACCACCATCGAAGAAATCTCCCGAGTGATCAGCGTCTAGGCGCCGGCCCCATGCCGCTGGAAATTACCACATCTACTGCGCCATCCTCGAAGCGGGCCCTGAAGGTTTCGCTTGCCGACCGGTGGGCGGCGTTGCAGGCACGGAAACCGGGCGTGCAGGAGCGCATGTTCTTCACCGAACAGCTGTCGCTGTTACTGGAAACCGGTACTGCAATCTACCCGGCGCTGGCTTCTTTAAAGGCCCAGATAAAAAATCCAACCATGCTTAAAGTGGTGGGAACCCTCATGGAGGACATCAGCGAAGGTAGAACCTTTGCCGTAGCGTTGTCCCGTTATCCGGAGCTTTTTTCCGCTACCTATGTCAATTTGGTAGCGGCCGCGGAGTCCGGCGGATTTCTGGACCAGGTGCTGTTAGAGCTTATGAAGCTGGATGACCGGAGAGAAGAATTGCGCAGGACGGTCATATCCGCGCTTACCTATCCTGTGTTCTTGATTGTGTTTTCCTTCGCCGTAGTGGTGTTTGTGTTGATGGTGGTATTCCCTAAGTTTGAAGATATGTTTTCCACCATCCGGGACCAATTGCCGATTACCACGTTATTGCTGATGGATGCCAGTAAATTGCTTACCGAGCATTGGATGTCTATAGGTTTGGGAACGGTGGCGGTTCTGGTTGGTATTGGTTACTGGATAAAGACCTCACAGGGACAGCGAGTTTTGGACCAGCTTAAGATGAGGGTGTTCTATTTTCGCGATATTTTTATCGAGGGCTATCTCATTCAGTCCCTGCGGGTCCTGGGACTTTCCATGGCAAACGGCGTGAGTGTCATGGACGCACTGCAATCCTGCCGTGAAGTGGTGAAAAACCGTATCTATCAGGAATTCATTGCCGAAGTAGCCAATAAGGTGAAAGAAGGAGAGGGGTTCGCCCAAGCCTTCCAGACCGCAAAATTTATCCCGCCCACGGTACGCCAGATGGTGACCACGGGTGAGGAGACCGGCAACCTGCCTCGGGTCCTGGCCCGGGTGGCGGATTATTACGAACGTGAACTGGCCAAGCGATTGAATACCTTTTCCAGATTGGTGGAGCCTATTATGTTGTTGCTGATGGGCGCTATCGTGGGTGTAATCGTCAGCTCATTGATCCTTCCCATCTTCAAGTTGTCCCGAGCGGTAGGGTAGCCCGCATATTGCCCCAGCATCCGGGGAACCCGGCTTGCTCGCGGATATGTTAAACGAAGCCGTCATACCGGTGCAGGCCCACTACTGTCCGGGATAAATCGATTAGCCTATCAAAATACATTCGTCATTGCGGCGAAGGCCGCAATCCAGGGTTTTGGACGTTTGCCGGTATCGATGCAGTGTAGTACGCGTGTTGTGGTGTACTGGATTCAGGGTCTCGGCAATTGCTCCATTCATTGCTCTACCGCCTACATCCCTGTAGGCGTCCGCTACGCTCCGCCCGGAATGACGAATAAATCAGAGTTTCCCTAGGGGGTCGGAACTATTTTTTGGACTTCCTCGCGAACCCAAACAATCCAATCAAGCCCGAACCAAACAGCCATACCGTGGCGGGGATCGGTACGAGGCTGGCATTGCCGTCCAGGACGGCCCAGGCATAGAATCCCTTGGTCTTGTCATTTGCGCAGGTGCCCCCGGCGTGCATGGAAAAACACCAAGCAAATATGGGGATCGGATCGTATGTTTCGGTGTACCAGTAGAATCCGTCCTGTCCCACGGGGTTGTTCTGCAAATTATCAAATAAGGCGAGATAGTTGTTGGGGTCGCTGGCCAAAGACGCCGGGAAGTCGAAAGACCCTTGGAATTCGTCATAAAACAGGTGGGACATTTCCCCGCCCCCAAAGGAAAAATCCGGCCCGGTGCCATCGGCTTTCTTGGCGCTGGGCAAGCGCCAGTTGCTGAATCCGCCGAATACCAGGGAATCGGCCCAGGCATTGGCATCCGCCCAGGTCATTAGGCCGTCTGCATCGAATCCCGAGGTCTGGGCGTAGTTGGCGTCCGCCAGCCAGGTGATATCCCGATCGTCGTCGTAGACCATGGTGCCGCCCAGAATGGGGAACAACGCGCTATGGGCCTGGCCGGTGAATAGAATAGCAACGAGTGCCAAAAAGGCAATAGGTAGGTGTACGGCTGATCTGATCACAGGTGTCTCCCCCTGCCAAGCTGTTCATTATTGTTATGCCGACGTTTCGGCCTTACTGATTTCTGTTTCCTAGGACCCATTCACACCTATTTTCCCATTCCTGTCAACCGGGTATTGTCGTCTTTGTGGATAAGTCAGGGGTTTAGTTCCTATAATATTATTTAAAACATATCGTTATATCGATTATAGGCGGGGTAGATAGGCCGCACTATAATAGTGCGTTTTAGTAGGTTAGGGCGGTGGGCGGGGATTTCCGAGTCACGGTGCAAACGGTGAGCTAGTTCTACGTTGGCTCGAATTGTGGCCGGTTTTTGTTAGGAATATCAGGGTTAAAGGACTTCGAAATGGCGCCGATAAAGGACTCGTAGGTAAAGGACTGCTCTCTCAACTATAGGGTAATTAACATGAACCAGAATCTCTTTATATCCCGTTTACAGAAGGGTTTCACCCTGGTGGAACTCCTGATCGTCGTAATCATCCTATCGATTCTCGCTGCCATCGCATTACCGCAATTCAGCGCCGGCACCAACGACGCCAAACTTGCCGCCCTGGATACCACCCTGGGTAACATGCGTTCAGTGATCGATCTCTACGCCCAGCAGCATAACGGCGTCTATCCCGGGGCGGTTATTTCCACCGGCGCCAGTTGTAATACGGGTAATCCGGATGCCACCGGTGGTACGGTGAACACCGCACCGCCCATGCTCGCCCAGTTAACCCTGTACACCAATGCGGCGGGCCAAGCCTGTACAGGACCGGGCGCCAATTTTCCATTTGGTCCCTACCTGAAGAAGGCGGATCTGCCCAAAAACCCATGGACCGATAGCCGCGCTATCAATATTTCTTCCGATGGGATTCTCGGCATGACCGGCTTGGCGGATCCTTTTTCAGTCTCTCCTGCCGCGGCCTGGAAGTACAACACGGGGTCCGGCCAGTTTATTGCCGACGATAACCGGTTTATCCCGCCGGGCGGCGCCGTCGCTACCGATCCAACCTTCGACCAGCTGTAAACACATTTCGAAGGTATGAATATGTATGGGGCAAGGAGCCTATAAAAAGGGTTACACCTTAGTTGAGATTCTGGTTGTAATTTCTATCCTGGGGGTCGTCGCGTTAGTGGCGATCCCCGATTTTTCTTCCAATACCGAAAAACTGGAGTTGGCCACCGCCGAAGTAGTACAGGCCATTCGTTTTGCCCGCAGCGAGGCCATGCGTACCGGCGAACCCCACGGTGTCGTGGTGAATGTCCCCGGTGACCGGGTTCGAGTGGGCCGATCACCGAATCCGCCACCAGCCCCACCCATCTATGACGTACGCCATCCGGTGGACAAGAAACTCTACGATCTTCAATTTCAAAGCGATCGGCGGCTTGGCGGAGTGGATATATCCGCTGCCGTTTTCAATTACCAGGGCGGTAGTTTGATTCCCGGCGTTCTGTTTAGCAGTGCCGGCGTGCCCTATGTACCCGATCCATTCTCGGGAACTGCCTTGATGCTAATTGATGGCACCATCACCCTCAGTTACGGTAAGGAATCCCGAGTGATCGAAGTGGC
>JAZFSS010000138.1:0-5600 GCA_036446275.1 Gammaproteobacteria bacterium
GCAACGATCATTTTTACGTTGCATATTTGACACAGGCTGTTTAGCCGAACCATCCATTCGTAATAGGTCAAATCGATAAACGGCTTATCCTTCAGGTCGTAGATCAATTTTGTGGCCCGTTGATTCTGCATATAGGAAATAAGCGGTTCGAAGTAAGCATCGGGATCACTGGGGTCAAGACTATTGCCCGGTTCGAGCAATACGCTACCGTTGCCAATAAAAGTAAGATGCATTCCTCTTATCATGGGATTACACGCCCAGTGAAAAGTATTTTTATCAGGCTACCTGTTGATCGGACTTGGATGTGTCAGTTACTACCCTCACGCCTAAGAAGCGAAACGCTTCTTTCAACCCTTCTGACAGCGTGGAGCGAGTGCATACGTCACCGAGCTGAATATTTAAGCTCGTTAAGGCGCGAGCAATTTCAGGCCTGATGCCGGTAAGGATGGCCTTTGCCCCCATTAATTCAACCGAGCGAATCATCTGAACCAGATGATGAGACACTTGAGAATCGATGGCGAGGACTCCCGTTACATCCATTACAACCGCGCGAGCGCGCTCCTTTTCAATCTCAGACAGCAATTTTTCCATGACAATTTGGGTACGAGACGAGTCCAATGTGCCGATAATCGGTAGCGTCAATACGCCATCCCATATCTCTGTAATCGGCGTGGACGTTTTACGTAGCTCGTCCTGTTGTGCCTTGATAGTGCTTTCTTTTTTGTCCAGATAGGCATGAAATACATCCAGCATAATATCGTTAAAAATGTTACCGACAAGTAGGACGATTTGTCGAGTTTGCTCAAACGTTAAGCTGGCATCTTCTTCCAGGCCCTCTAAAAATACCTGCTGAAGGAATTGCACGTAACGCACAAATTCATCGAGGTTTCCGCCTCTAACTTGTATTTGGTGGGAGAAATCGGTGAAGAATCGCCGCAACGCTGTGTGCTCTGAACTGCCTCTATCGATTGTTTCGCCCGCGTGCAGCAGAGTCACCAATAACTCTAAAAACTCAAGGCTGTAATCCGAGATTTCTTCTGTTGATAGCAGGTTATCCTTACCAAAGATATTTTTTCCTTGGTCTTCAATGACGCCGGAAATAACCGCAACCCGTGTCATCAATAACTCTACCAAGAGCTGATTTGTAGATTTGGTTTCTGAAGCTTGTATTTCCATAGCCAACCCCTTTTACTATTTACTGTGTTGAAGTGCGAAGTACCATTAAAGATTTATCATCACTATTACGGCCTAGCGTATAGCCCAATAAAAAGGCAATAAACTGAGGATGCAACCGCCATAGCCCAGGGAACATTTCCATGCTCCAGCTTCGTCTAATACCATCAGAAGCAGTTAACAGAAGAGCTTGAGGTGGAAACGGTTCGCTGGTTACCTCTGTAGTGCGGTGGGCATGCCCAAGTACTCCGGGAGCAACCGCGATATTGTGGCGGGCACCGTTAGCAATCACGTAGCATGCCATATCTCCAACCCCGCTAACTTTTACGTTATGTGCATTACTATCCACGTCCGCTAGTATTGCTACGGCGCCACGACCGTTATTAAGCCTGGCGTTTAATATCTTTAACCGTTTTTCGATAGGCTCATCAATATGGACCAGGTCTCCCAGCCCCCTTACTACATCGGCCGCGTTTTTCCCGTGACCTAAACCATCTAAATGTAGCCATCGTACGCAGCCATTGGCGGAGTTTATATAAATGTTATCTCCGTTATGCAAGCCGTCCTGATAGGATCGTAGATAGTGGCCATATTGAATCTTGTCATGGCCGTTTGTCTTACTCTGGTGAAATCTTGCCCAAACAGCTACGCCGTGCCATTTATTATCGGTAGATTTGTTATCGGGCAAGGAATAAATCGCGTGATCACAGCATAAGCGCTGTATGGTTCCTAGTCCTTTGCCCATTGTGCCGGCGGTGGTAAATCCATCATCTGAAGCGTTCTGTAAATTTTCGATACCAGGACCGTAATCAAGTGCAAACAGATCCAGCGCAGCGTGGGGAGACTTTGTTTCCCATAGCTGTACCACGCCGCTGCTTTGGGCATACTTTATCTGGTTAGTTACAAGTTCGCTGTAAACGAGTTCCATTTGTTCTACCTTTACGGATGGAAATCCCATGCGTCGAGATACCGCTCGAAGTTTTGAACGCATCAGCAGCATACCGCTTTCGTCCGTTACCGTGTGTTCGCAAAGTAGTTTCATTTGTTTTTCGCTTCCATTCAGTTTTTATGGCATCAAGCAGCTATTACTTGCCCGCGTCCTTGTTCCTTAGCCTTATAGAGGGCAGCATCGGTTCGAGCGACAAGCTGCTTTACGTCTTCATCCGGGAGTAGTTCTGTAACACCAATACTTACAAGCCGATCGAAAGACGAAAGGATTGTTTCCGCCACTCGATGTGAAACCTCTAAACTAGAGAACATAATAATTGCGAACTCGTCACCACCAATTCGGCATGCCCTGTCGACATTGTCCCTGCATGCCCGACGCATGACATGGGCTAAACGTTTCAGATGCTCATCTCCATATTGATGCCCATGAGTGTCGTTGACGTCCTTAAAGTTATCCAAGTCCAATAAAACCAAGCAAAGGGGATCCTGTTGTCGTTGACAGCGTGTTATTGCCTCGGGTAATCGTTTGTCATATACGCTACGGTTATTCAGGCCTGTCAAGCTGTCTATTTCAGCCTGATGCGTAGTGCGCCAAAGTTCCCTTTTCTTTTTTTCTAAAAGTTCTTCCAACTCCGCCATTTCCATTGAGGCGCGTTTTTTGGCCACCTCCAACTTTGAATTAATCGTTTGATTGCGTGCTCGTAGAAGTTCGGGGTCCGCTAATTCACTCTCATGTTTAAGTTGTTCTATGAGGGCGTCTATATCGGTACTTGAAGGAATTTCGTCCAATGTAACGATCGGATGAATTTCATCGTCCCACGATATTGTCAGTTGATTTTCTTTAAGACTTAAATTTGTCTCCAAAGGCAGCTCGCCGGATATACAGGCACTACGCATCGTGTCCGACAAAGTCAGCAATTCGGCGGTCGCAGCAAAAACGTTGCCGCCGAGGCTCTCGACGGACTGCAGAATAAATTTGGTCAACTGCTGCCGGTCAGGTTCAGTTAACGCTGTGTATGTAAGCAAAGTTGTCATTGATCAACCACAAGAAATCACCCGCAAAGTTAACGGTACTCAAGCCATTGATTCGGCAGGCATGCTGGAAACTTAAATCAGTGTAGACAGGTGGTGGTTTCCGCCCTTAACCCGATCATTTGAAGCCAAAACTCTGGCGCTAACCCAGGGTCCGGGTCGACTCCGGATGAGGAGAGAATTACCCCCCGGAAGGGGTCATTTTGGGGTTTTTATAGCCGTTTTTTGGGGAAAGTCGGGGTCTAGCCCGTTCTTGGCGGGGCGAACGATCGCAAGCGCAGTATCGTAAGCCCTGATACTGGGGCCCATGGCGGCCTCTTTTCGCCTATTGCCCGTCTTTGGCCCCGGCTCCACCAGCCCTTGATCTTCCAGCGCCTGGTCGCCGGCATTGCCGCGCGGTTGCGGGTTAGGGATTCCAGTGATTTTGGCATCGAATTTTCAACGCCCACGCCTGAGCCACATCCAAATACCGGTAACAGACAGCAGAATTAGCAACACGGCGGCGGCATCCATTACCCAGACTCCATAGCGGCCAAAAATTCGCCCGCTGTGTAAGTCGAGCAGTACCCGTTCCACCGGTAACACCTCACCGCGGTAATGTTCAACCAGTGCGCGATACAGCGGACCTGGGAGCGGCGCGGGTTGCTTCCACTCGATGGCCTTTGCATCGCCCTCCCAATGGGTCCACTTCAGGAAGTCGGTAGCGGGCTGATAAATAGCGTGGCCCCCATCCACGACTAGGGAACCAAACCCATCGATACCAAGGCTACGCATTCCCGATGGTACGCCGTCGACGCCATCTAAATGTTCCACCAATTCTCCTTGGGGAGTAAAAAGAAAAATGCTGTTATCCACAGCGACCACAATATAGTCAGTGAATTTTGTCGCGCCGATCAGTTGCTGGTGTGTACCGGGCAGTTCCAGGGTGTCTAAATAAAGATGGTGTCCGAACAGAGTAATCCGTCGTGTGCCCACTTTGAAACTGGTCATGGTTTGCGGGGCATGTATCCCATACCAGTCCAGGACCAGATCCGTCTGCACATGATGCTGGTCGAGGCCCAGCCGTTCCGTATGATTCAGCAATACACCCGTAATGCTAAGCACCGCGATAAACAATGCCGCCACAAGACCTATATAGCGATGCCATACGTACAGAGAGCGCAGCTTAAGGCGATGTTTTCTATGGCGGGACACTATTGTTACCAATATGTTGGTGAAGCAGTAGGGCGAGTCGCGCTTGCTTGATAAGCGCCCGCACAGATAAGGTGGCGCCGGAGATATTATCGATGCGGTGATCTAACTGATAATCTCCACTTAGCGCGGCATCTTTGAACTGGTCCGTAAAAAATGGATAACGGATTTCCCAGCCACGACTTTCCCGAAAAGTTAACACCTTAATTCTCTCTATACGGCCATTATCGACAACTATCCCGGTAGTAATGGGTAAATCTTTGCCTACTTCTTCCAGGATCCATGCACTCCGGTTTCCCTGCGCCCAGTAGCGCACCCTGAGACTGGGGTAGCGGTGGCCAAGCAGCTTTTCCACCTCGGTTTTGAGTTCACCCCTAAGCCACACTACCTGGGGCTGCGGAACTTTACCTGCAAAGGTATCCTGCAGGAAATCCTCCGGCTGCTGATAAGTACCCCGCGCCAGAGAGGCAAACGAAACCGCTAAAGCGGCGGTAAATAAGAGTAACCGAATCCACATAGTAGAGTAGGGGGCAGGTTATTAATCTGCCCCCTTGCCTGTTTTAGAATCGGTATCCAACGCCTAAATTGAATCCGTCTTGTTCTTTGCCGTCATCGTTGTCCTGATTCTGATAATCGGCCTTTATGACTACGTCCGGATGGGGCCACCAATTCACGCCTATGTCCCATTGCTGTTTTTCGCTATCGGAACCGTCTCCCGCTGCGTTATCCCATTGGTTGAAGCGGGCAAAAATACCGAGCCGATCATTAAATTTATAGGAGGGCTCAACGTAAAAGCCGTCCTGTTCATCGGCGCCAATGGCCTTTGGCCCGGATCCATCCAGGTCCCAGCGCGCGTACAATGCCCGCAGGCCGAAGGGCCCGCGGCTCCAGATGGCGTGAATCTCGTACAGACTAGCACTGCCTGCGCTGGGATCGGTTCCCTGGGTAATGTCTTCCTGATACTGGAAGCTGCCGGCGATTTCCACGCCAGGATATCCCGCCCATCTGAGGCGTGCGGTGGCGGCAAGATCGTTTGCATCGGCCTTGGATGTTTTTTGTCTGCCACTGCGGGGTTTGTAGCTATCGCCAGCGCTGGTTTTCAAACCTTCATGGACCGCCAGATCAAAACTGAACCCTGGCGCCAGTTCTCCCGATAGAGCCGCGCCCCCGGCCCACCAAGTGGTAGGCACGATGTTTTTTTCCACCGGATTGCGTTCCACGCCAAAAAAGGTGGTGGGTTCATGGGTCTCATTTAG
>JAZFSS010000139.1:0-3861 GCA_036446275.1 Gammaproteobacteria bacterium
CTAAAATTTAAGCCCGGCGCGCAAACTGCAATGTCGACAAATGATACCCGTTAGCCCTAATACCGTCAAATAAAAGACGGATACAAGCGTAAGAAAATCAATTGGATAACGCCGCGTTATCCCTATCTCTACTGGCCCGCCAGGATGGTTTCCATAGGCCCTTGTGACATAGACTGGGCGTATGCGAAAATCACTCGTTTTGCGGAATCCATCATGACCGCACAGATAATTGACGGCAAATCAATCTCCGCGGAGATTCAGGCAGCAGTTCAGCGCCAGGTTACGGAGCGTGTCGCGGGCAATTTACGCGCACCGGGACTAGCGGTAATTCAGGTAGGCGATGATCCAGCCTCACAAATTTACGTTCGCAACAAGCGCAAGGCCTGTGAACAGGCGAAAATTATTTCCCGCGCCTATGACCTGCCGGGCGATACCAGCCAAGCAAAGTTACTGAAGCTCATCGGCGATCTCAATGAGGATCCGGAAGTGGATGGGATCCTGGTTCAGCTGCCACTGCCGGAACAGTTGAATTCCGAAGCCGTCATTGAGCACATTCGCCCCGACAAAGACGTAGATGGTTTTCACCCCTTCAACGCGGGCCGGCTGGCGCAACGCATTCCGAAGCTCCGGCCTTGCACACCGCGCGGCATCATTACGCTGTTAGAGCATATCGGCGAAAGTTTCTATGGCCGCGAAGCGGTAGTGGTCGGGGCATCCAATATCGTAGGACGGCCCATGTCCCTTGAACTGTTACTGGCGGGTTGTACGGTTACCGTGTGCCACCGGTTTACCAAGAACCTGGAGGCCCATGTTGCCGGTGCGGAAATACTAGTCGTTGCAGTAGGGAAACCGGGGTTCATCCCCGGTGAGTGGGTCGCTGCCGGCGCCACGGTGATCGACGTCGGCATTAACCGCCTGGAAAACGGTAAGCTCGTGGGGGACGTGGTCTTTGATCCAGCCCGGGAGCGCGCTGCGTGGATCACTCCTGTACCCGGCGGAGTAGGTCCAATGACGGTCGCCACGCTGTTGCAAAACACCTTGCAGGCGGCGGAAACACACGACCAAAAGAAGATAAAAGGGTAAAGATGAAAGGTAAAAGGAAAAATACTTAACTAATGAGAATATTAACGCACGGAAGCTCTGAAACCACCCCACTCCATTCTGGAAAATCAAGAATTTGCATTAAACCAAATTTTTCAAGTATAGGATAGCCAAAGCCCTTTTATCTTTTATCTAAATCACCCTCTCCGCCAAGTGGTTCCTCCCGCACCGTCTTCAAGCACGATTCCCTGTTCCGCCAATTCGTCTCGGATCCGGTCCGCCTCCCCCCAATCCTTGCGGTCTCGTGCCTCCAAACGCTGATGGATCATGCTTTCGATCTCGGTATCGGTCAAACCTACACTGCCCGATCCCTTTAAATAAACTTCCGGCTCAGATTCCAATAATCCCAACACAGTACCCAAGGCACGCAAGGTATCGCCTAACTGCGAAGCCTTCTGCAAATCCCGTTCCCGAACCTTATTGATTTCCCTGGCAAGCTCAAACAACACCACTAAGGCCTCGGGGGTATTGAAATCATCATCCATGGCGGTACGGAACTGGACGAGAAATTTTTCAATGGGTGCCTCTCGCACCTTTGACACAGGAAGTCCGCGCAACGCGGTATAAAGACGTGTCAAGGCGGCCTTTGCCTGATCCAGATTTTCATGGGAATAATGCAAAGGACTACGGTAGTGGCTAGCGAGAATGAAATATCTGATCTCTTCCGCCCTATAGCCAATTAGCACCTCACGCACCGTAAAAAAGTTACCCAAGGATTTGGACATCTTCTCTTTGTCCACTTCCACGAAACCATTATGGATCCAGTAATTAACGAACTTTTCCCCAGTGGCCGCTTCCGACTGGGCAATCTCATTCTCGTGGTGGGGAAATTTCAGATCCATGCCGCCGCCATGGATATCAAAGTGATTGCCCAGACACTGGGTGGACATGGCGGAACACTCGATATGCCAACCAGGACGCCCCGCCCCCCAGGGAGCAGCCCAACTAGGTTCACCGGCCTTGGCTGCTTTCCATAAAACAAAGTCCATGGGATCCCTTTTCGCAGCATCCACCTCCACTCTTGCGCCGGCGCGCAAGTCATCTAGACGCTTTCCGGACAACAAGCCGTAGTCTTTAAAACCGTTTACGCCATAGTAAACATCGCCATTGTCAGCTTGATATGCACTGCCGTTATCTATCAGGGTTTGCACCATGGCAATAATGGCATCCATGGACTGCATGGCCCTTGGCTCGTGATCCGGCGGCTTCACACCCAGGGCCTTACAGTCCTCATGCATGGCCTTGATAAAGCGCTCCGTTAGGTCCTGAACCGTTTCGTTATTCTCGTTGGCACGCTGAATAATCTTGTCGTAAATATCGGTGATGTTGCGCTCATAGTTCACTTCATAGCCGGTATCCCGCATATAGCGCACCACGATATCGAACACCACCAGCACCCTTGCATGCCCTAAATGACAGTAGTCATAGACGGTCATACCACATACGTACATACGCACCTTGCCGGGCTCCACGGGGGTAAAGACTTGCTTCTTTCCCGTTAGACTGTTGTGAATCTTTAACATTGCAAATCGCGGCAGGGTGATACTCTTAACCGGCTACAGATTTCGCTAAATCGATACATTTCATCAACCGTGTTCGCACACGGTCCGGAGGCAGTTTATTCAAGATTTGCTCTAGCTCCGGGCCGTGCGGAGTGCCGGTAAGGGCTGCCCGCAGGGGCTGGAAAAGGGCCTTTCCCTTACACCCGGCGTTTACCTTCAGGTACTCAACTAATAATCGATATTTATGGTTGCCTTGGTCCCAACCAGCCAGGGCGGAACGAAAAAAATCTTCCCCGGTCCGCGCCACGACATCCCGCGCCGCGGCATCCATAACAATTTGATCGCCGTACATCACCTCAGCCCAAAATCGGGCATCACCAGGATTCAAAATATTGTTGCGAATCAAGCGTACAAAGGCATCACGATCCTCTACGGGCACTAATTCACCGGCCTCTTCAGACATCCACTGCCATAATCCGCCAGGGCTTTCCTTGGCCAACGCCTCACGTTGCCAATGCTGCATCTGGATTTCGTCGAAGCGGGCAGGCGCGCGCCCCAACCGTCCGAGTTCAAACTGCTCAGCCAATTCCTGCAGCTCCAGATAATTGTTATCGTCGTAAGTATGGCCTAAACGTGCCAGATAATTGGTCAATGCACCAGGGTAAAGTCCCAAATCATGCAACTCCCTTGCGCTACGACTGCCCTGACGCTTGGATAGGGGCGCACCATCACTACCAACGATCAAACTGATATGGCCATAACGAGGGGCTGTCAAGCCCAGCGACTCCAACAACAATAATTGCCGGGGCGTATTGGTGAGATGATCTTCCCCCCGCAGCACGTGAGTCACCTCCATCGTGGCGTCATCAATGGCATTACAGAAAAAAAAGGCTGGGCTTCCGTTCGCCCGGCGTACGATGAAATCGCCGATCGCATCGGTCTGAAACACCTGATCGCCTCTCACCAAATCCTCGAACGCTACTTCCCTGCCCGCGGGCACCCGGAACCGCAACGTTGGACGTATGCCGCTTTGGAGCCGTTCTTGCACTTGCTTTTCACTCAAGCGGGCGCAAGTACCCGGATAGCGAGGCGGCTGGCCCGCGGCACGTTGGGCCTCGCGCGCCAGCTGTAGCTCCTGGGGACTGCAAAAACAAGGGTACACCGACCCCTGCCGGCGCAATTGTTCATAATGCTGCTCGTAAATACCGCTGCGTTCAGACTGCCGGTAGGGTCCCAAGCTTCCTCCCTGTTCCGGACC
>JAZFSS010000140.1:0-2470 GCA_036446275.1 Gammaproteobacteria bacterium
TAGCGTAGGGCGCCATTTTCTTCGCACACGGCCAGACATTTTTATTGGTATCGATTCTCCGGACTTCAATCTCGGCCTGGAACACCGCCTAAAGCGGGCCAATATACCCACGGTACATTATGTCAGTCCCACGGTCTGGGCCTGGCGCCAACACCGCATGAAGAAAATCCGGCGTAGCGTGAGCCGGATGCTGACATTGTTTCCCTTTGAAGAAACGTTTTATGATGCTCATGGCATCGATGTGCGCTATGTGGGCCATCCCCTGGCGGACCGGATACCCCGGGAGGTAGACAAACTGCAAGCGCGCCAGGCGTTAGAGATTGATACAGAGGGACCCATCGTGGCGTTGCTGCCTGGTAGTCGTGCCAGTGAGGTAAGCCGGCTGGCGGGGCCTTTTGTGGGTACTGCCCAATGGTGTTGGGAAGGCCGCCGGAAGTTACGCTTTTTAGCGGCCGTTACTGACGCCCGAAACCGGCAGCTTTTTACCGCTGCCCTGCATAAACAGGACGCAACACTTCCGGTTACTATTGTGGAGGGAAGGTCTCACGAAGTGATGGCGGCGGCGGACGTGGTGCTGGTGGCCTCTGGTACCGCCACCTTAGAGGCATTGTTGCTGAAACGGCCCATGGTAGTGGCATACCGATTGGCGCCGTTGACACATTTTTTGGCCAAAAGAATGGTTAAGCTGCCTTATTATTCGTTGCCGAACCTGCTGGCGGGACAAGCCCTGGTACCGGAGCTGATCCAGGACGAGGTCACTCCGGATAACCTCGGACCCCTCGTGCTGGACTGGCTAGATTCTCCATATAAATCAAAGGAGTTAACGAGTATATTTAAACAGATACATGAGGCACTGAGCTGTAATGGCAGGACGGCGGCGGCTATGGCAGTGCTGGAAATGGTGGGGCGTTGATGGAACAAAGCCAGCTTTCCTTCTGGCCAACGGTTGAATTGCTTGCCGGCGTTGACGAAGCAGGCCGGGGTCCTTTGGCCGGCGCTGTGGTGGCTGCCGCGGTGATACTGGATCCAGTGTTACCCATAGAAGGCTTGGCCGATTCCAAAAAATTGCCACCAAAGCGCCGGCAACAACTGGCCACGCTGATCAAGGCTCAGTCCATTGCCTGGGCCGTTGGCCGCGCGGAAGTCGAGGAGATCGACGAATTAAATATCCTGCAGGCAAGCCTGGTTGCAATGCAGCGGGCCGTCAGCGGACTGCGAATTCGTCCACAACAAATTCTGGTCGATGGCCCCCATTGTCCGGAAATGCCATGTCCGGCAAAAGGCATAGTGCGAGGTGATGCAACGGTTGCCGCCATCAGCGCCGCATCTATTATCGCCAAGGTAACGAGGGACGAAGAAATGGTCATCTTGGACGCGAAGTACCCGGGCTATGGTCTTGCACAACACAAGGGGTACCCCAGCAAGGCACATATACAGGCACTGGAACGTTTGGGAGTAAGCCCTATTCACAGAAAAACCTACGGCCCTGTGCGACGGCTTTTGGGGAGAGGGCAGTCATAAATGTGCGCCCCTATTTTCTTCAACTTTTTTTCTAAATCAAGATACAGGCGATGATGCAAGATAATAAAACTGATCTCGAGGACGTTTGCCGAAAATTATTGACTGGGTTTCAGGGCAGGTTGTCGTGGAAATGGGAGGATCGATTTCAAGTCATGTTGGCTACGTTCGGCGTGGATAGTCGAGATGATATTCGTACGGTCTTGGGGCGCAGCTTTGAAATAACCTGGGACAGTTCAAATATAGCAAGCGCCTCGAAAGCTGTTAGCGTAGTTAATCGTAATCTTGGTGGCCTAAGATCAGGGCAGTTGCTTTTCACCTCGGACCCGGGTCAGGATGCATTTATTTTTTGTGCCTGGTGGCCCTGGGGTGATGGGGAAACCATATCGATCCGCATTGGGCCGTATTATAAGGAATCGCTCGATTCAGACAGGGCGGATCAAATCCAATTATTTAAAAGCTGGTTCGAAACTTGAGGACGTATACATTGAAAGAGCTATCGTAATTAGAGTCGGGTCTTATGAGCCGGAATCTGTCTGGCGAGTTAATAACTACTACAGAATTAGAGCGTCTCGCAAAGACGCGAAGGCGCGAAGACACAAATAATTTACTGCTTTTCCTTTGCGTGCTTGGCGCCTTTGCGCCAAAAGTAGGCGCTTTAGGCGAGATTAATAGTCATCATGGGCATTTATTCCAGACAGCAGTGCGTTTCCACGGGATTAACGCGTAAGTGGGGCAATAGTGAGTCTGTCCTATTGATTTTAAATTTAGAACTAATTTTATGACAGCTTTCTTTATCCATTTGCACTTACACTCCGAGTATTCCTTGGTGGACGGTATGGTGCGCATCAAATCCCTGGTGAAGGCGGTGGCCGGGGCGAACATACCTGCGGTAGCCATAACGGATCAGTGCAATCTGTTTGCCATGGTGAAGTTTTATCGTGCCGCCATG
>JAZFSS010000141.1:0-4135 GCA_036446275.1 Gammaproteobacteria bacterium
ATTGTTCAATAATGGTGGCTACGGGCAGTTGGGCGCTTTGGAAGACGTGAGTCGCGAAGCCCTGCGAGCCCAGTTCGAAACCAATCTTTTTGGATGCCATGAACTTACCAAGCGCATAATACCAGTGATGCGAAAACAAGGCTATGGACGCATTATTCAAAATAGCTCATTGCTTGGGTTTGTGGCGCTACCCTATCGGGGACCCTATAACGCAACAAAATTTGCGATGGAAGGATGGACCGATACTCTGCGCTTGGAATTGCACAATAGCGGTATATATGTATCACTGATTCAGCCGGGCCCCATCCTGACCCGATTTCGGGTCAACGCCTACACCATGTTCAAGAAGCATATCGATTGCGACAACAGCGCGCATCGCTCAGCTTACGAAAACTTAGAGCGAAAACTGGCAAAAGAAGGCGCGGCGGTCCCCTTCACCTTGGGGCCGGGGGCGGTACTAAAAAAGGTTATTCACGCCTTGGAAAGCCGGCACCCCAGGCCTCGTTATTGTGTCACGGCCCCTACACACCTATTTTCGTACTTGAAACGTTTGCTGCCGGTACGGGTATTGGACGCGGTGCTGCGCCGCATTTAATTGGTAGGTGTCAGGTCTTGGTAGTCGGTCAGTTTGACAATATTTAACACGGTGCTGGAGAGAGGGACGAAATACCCAGCGCGTCGTAGGCGGCGAGCGGAACAGGGGCGAGTCGCGGGATAGGAGCGACGAGCGCCCAGACCAAGGACGGTCTGGGCCGGTACCCAAGCGAAGCAGGATTGCGGAGCGCAGGGGTGGAGCGAGACGCCTACGATTCGCGCGTAACCATGGGCGTGACGGAGATAGGCGACCATCCTGTGAATGGTCGCCCCGTCACGCGGCTTCGCCAGGGATGGCGAAGCCTGGATTGGCGCAGCGAAACAGGATTGTGTAGCAAGCCAAGTGTAGCGAGATTAAGCGATGGATATTTCGCCCTCTCTTCGCAGTAATCGAAACTGACCGACTACCAAGAGCCTGACACCTACCAATTAAATGCGGCGCAGCACCGCGTCCAATACCCGTACCGGCAGCAAACGTTTCAAGTACGAAAATAGGTGTGTAGGGGCCGTGACACGATAACGAGGCTTGGGGTGCCGACTTTCCAAGGCGTGAATAACCTTCTTTAGCACTGCTCCCGGCCCCAAGGTGAAGGGGACCACCGTGCCTTCTTTGGCCAATTTCCGCTCTAAGTCCTCGTAAGCTGACCGATGCGCGCTGTTCTCCAAATCAATATTTTTCTTGAACATGGCATAGGCGTTGACGCGAAATCGGGTCAGGATGGGGCCCGGCTGAATCAGTGATACATATATACCGCTATTGTGCAATTCCAAGCGCAGAGTGTCAGTCCATCCTTCCATCGCAAATTTTGTTGCGTTATAGGATCCCCGATAGGGTAGCGCCACAAACCCAAGCAATGAGCTATTTTGAATAATGCGTCCATAGCCTTGTTTTCGCATCACTGGTATTATGCGCCTGGTAAGCTCATGGCATCCAAAAAGATTGGTTTCGAACTGGGCTCGCAGGGTTTCGCGACTCACGTCTTCCAAAGCGCCCAACTGCCCGTAGCCACCATTATTGAACAATGCGTAGAGTTCGCCGCCCGTTTTTTCCAGCACTCCGTCTACTGCGCGGCTGATTGAATCTGAATCATCGAGGTTAAGTTGCAGGCTATTAAAATTCTGCCGACGCAATTTTTCCACATCGTCTTCCTGGCGCGCCGTAGCAAATACTTGGTAGCCTCTTTTCTTAAGTCCCTCGGCCACGCAGAATCCGATGCCACTTGAGCAGCCGGTAATCAATATGGATTTATTGGTCACTAAACCAAAGAAGGAGTCAAAAGGATGGGGTCAGGTCTTGCGTTGTAACATTCCGATGGGCAGAAAGTCTTGCTGTTTTTAAATTATTTGGAAATGTTGCAATGCATGACCTGACCCCACTATTCTATTTTTTCGCGCCGGGCGGCTGGAATCCCTGTGGTAGAGCACCTTGATCACCTTCACCAAATAAGAACCCGACCATGTGTTTTTCCAATAGCTCGATACTGCTTTTGTCGGCTGTGCTCAAACTATTCTCATTGATAATCATGGTGAGCCGTTCCAGCCATTTGCGCCAGCCCTCCTTAGAAACATTTTCATAAACCCGCTGTCCTAACGAGCCAGGATGGGGCGGCGCATCGAGTCCCTCAGCCTCCCGTTTCAAGACTACGCAATTAATCATTCGTGCCATGGATGAATTCTCTTGTAATATGGGGTCAGGTCTTGCTGTATTCAGATTGTCAGAAAATATAGCAATGTTACCGATGACCCTACCCTACGGTATTGTACATGTAAAGGTACAATCTGGTGGGCTGAACGTATACAGGGAAATTAATTGATTGTATCGTTCACTAGGCGGCCACGGCCGCTATTATGGGGGATTAGGCCGCTGTTATATGGGGTTATTGCCTCAATCGAGCTACTGCAAACGGTGCGATCATGATCAAAGCAGGGATAGTTGGTGGAACCGGTTACACCGGGGTCGAGTTACTCCGACTTCTGTGTCGCCATCAGGAAGTGGAGATTGTACTGATTACCTCCCGGGGGTCGGTAGGTCGGCCCGTGTCTGACTTGTTTCCCAACCTGCGTGGTGAATTGGATCTGGCATTCAGTGAACCGGATGTGGCGGCCCTGTGTCGTTGTGATATTGTTTTTTTTGCAACTCCCAATGGTACTGCCATGCAATCAGTGCCGGAGCTTTTGAATGCTGGAGTGCGCGTGATCGATTTAGCCGCCGACTTCCGGCTCAAGGACCCTAAGCTGTGGGAAAAATGGTATGGGATGCCCCATGTCTGCCCGCAACTACTGGAAGAAGCTGTATATGGCCTGCCCGAAGTCAACAGAGAGGCGATTAATGGCGCGCGTTTGGTTGCCAATCCCGGTTGTTATCCAACGGCGGTGCAACTGGGATTCATGCCCTTGCTGGAAAATGGGCTAATCGACCCGGCGAGTTTAATCGCCGATGCCAAATCCGGAGTCAGTGGAGCCGGGCGTAAGGAGCACGTGGCGACTTTATTATGCGAGGCCAGCGAAAGTCTCAAGGCCTATGGGGTTGCCGGGCATCGGCACCTGCCGGAAATCGTGCAAGGTTTGAATCTGGTCGCAAAAGATCCGGTAGACCTTACCTTTGTGCCCCACTTGACGCCGATGATTCGTGGCATACATGCAACTCTGTATGCTCGCTTGATACATTCCAACGTCGACCTACAGCAATGCTATCAAGTGCGTTACGGCGACGAGCCTTTCGTGGATGTGATGCCTGCCGGTAGTCATCCCGAGACACGTAGCGTGCGAGGCGCTAACCATTGCCGTATTGCAGTACACAGGCCCCAGAATAATGAAATTGTGGTGGTACTGGTTGTGCTTGATAACCTTGTCAAGGGAGCTGCGGGGCAGGCGGTTCAGAATCTTAATATTATGTTTGGACTTAACGAATTAGAGGGCCTGAGCGGAGTTGGAGTAATGCCGTGATCGATTATCGCTGTAAGCGGTGCTGACCGGGACTTATCCGAATCGGGGAGTCCATAACCTGGTCTGGCGTAGTCTGGATCCCGGACTCGGTTGCTTGACTGTGCGCCGCCTCGCGGCCTGAATAAAGTTGGACCAACACAGGTGGATCAAGAACCGCGCAACCGCATTATTGAGGGGTTATTACGGGACTGGGGCAAGCCGGTGCTGGTGCTTGGTCTGATGGTTCTGGGTGCCTGGCAGGCGTATAAGATTGGCCTGAACTCTGCCGGCACTGAGCTAGTTTCGTTGCGTGGAACCTATTATGGGCTGAAAGGCACGATGGCGGACCTGCAGGGCAGGAACGAGGCGTTGCAGGAACGAATCGCTATATTGGAAAGATCCATTCAGATCGATAGTGAAGTCTATCGGGAGGTTACCCGCGGCCTGCAGAAGATGGAGTACGACGTACTCCGGCAGCAGGAAGAACTGGCTTTTTATCGTGGTATCGTTTCACCGGCCCATGCAAAAACGGGGCTACATATTCAAAGTCTGGAGTTGATTGCCGGAGTAGCACCCCTACACTTTCGCTATTCTTTGTTGTTGACACAAGTAACCC
>JAZFSS010000142.1:0-5215 GCA_036446275.1 Gammaproteobacteria bacterium
ATCCATGTCGGCACCCACCCATACCAAACCGGCCAACAAGCCCGCTGCCGAGGGACTGGGCAGGCCACGAAAATATCGTGTGTCAGCATTGGTCACCTGGGAATTAAACCGGGCCAGACGCAAGGCCGTCCCCGCCGTGTAAATGAATGCAGCAAGCCAGCCCAACTTGGCCCAGAACCAACCCCAGTCAACCGCTTCCCGTAACGCCCATTCATACATCACTAAAGCCGGTGCAAGGCCGAAGCAGATCATATCGGACAGGCTGTCATACTGGGCGCCAAAATCGCTTTGGGTCTTGGTCAGGCGGGCAACCCTGCCATCGATACCGTCCATCAAAAAACCTACATAAATAGCGATGGCAGCCAACTCGAACCGATTGTCCATGGCCGCCACAATGGCATAGAAGCCTGCGAACAGCCCGGCCGTTGTGAATAGATTAGGCAGCAGATAGATACCCTTACGTGGTTTGGTATCCGGGCTTTCTTGATCCATGGGACTACATCTCTAGAACTTCGAACCGTAAACAGTTAGGGCCCTATTTATGTACCAGCGAGGCGATCACGTCAGTGCCACCTTTTACGTGGTCTTGTTGTCCAATCTCGATACGACTGTTGACGGGCAGGTATACGTCGACCCGGGACCCGAAATGGACGAAGCCACAGCGTTGTCCTTGCCCCACTCGTTCACCAAAATCCGCGTAACACTTGGGCGCGTTATGAAAGGGCCCGCGATTGACAACCATCACCAAGTCATCTTCTTCATCGGTCTGTAGCCACACCCCGTGAGGCGCCTCTCCATTGGAACCATGCCGATTGAATGGTTCATTATGGGGCTCCAACATCTTTCCCTCCACCGGACTACGGGTACTGAATACTCCGTAGGGATTCATTTGAATGGAGATCAGTACCGCCTGCCGATCCAGGTAAGGATCATGGGTCTCTTCTATCGATACCACCTTGCCATCTACCGGACTCACTACCGCCAGCGGATTTGGCGGAATACTGCGAGGCGGGTCGCGGAACACGAACAGCAACAGCCCACACAGGATCCAGAAAGGAAGCGATGCAATAAACCCGATATAGTTCAACACTAGGGTCGCAAGAACGGCAACGAAGGCCAACGCCAACCAGCCTTCGCGCGCGATCAACGGATATCGGTTTGTGGTCAATTCAGTCGTCTGAATTCGGTGTCAAGCCTTACACACGAGCACCGAAATTAATTCTTGGTCTTGTCGACAAGTTTACCAGCCTTAATCCAAGGCATCATATCCCGCAGGCGTGCGCCCACTTCCTCTATTGGATGGGCCCTGGCGTTGCGGCGTTTGGCCTTCATAGTGGCTGCACCTGCTTGATTCTCAAGGATAAACTCCCGAGCGAATTCGCCGTTCTGAATCTCCGCCAGAATCCGCCGCATCTCGGCCCTGGTTTCATCCGTGATAATCCGCGGTCCCCGGGTCAGATCACCATACTCGGCCGTATTGGAAATGGAATAGCGCATATTTGCAATACCGCCCTCGTACATCAAATCCACAATTAGCTTCAACTCATGCAGGCATTCAAAATAGGCCATCTCCGGCGCATAGCCCGCCTCCACTAAGGTATCAAACCCCGCCATCACCAGGGCCGTGGCGCCTCCGCACAATACCGCCTGTTCTCCAAACAAGTCCGTTTCTGTTTCCTCGCGGAAATTCGTTTCAATGATTCCTGCGCGACCTCCACCGTTGGCGGATGCATAGGCAAGCGCAATTTCCCTGGCTTTACCCGACGCATTGTTAAAAACGGCAATCAAGGTTGGCACACCGCCACCCTGGGTATAAGTGGAACGCACCAAATGGCCCGGACCTTTTGGCGCGATCATGATCACATCCAGATCCTGCCGGGGCTCGATCTGCCCAAAGTGAATATTAAACCCATGGGCGAACGCCAGCACCGCGCCATCCGCGATATTCGGCCCGATCTGTTGCTCGTATAGCTTGGCCTGGTGCTCGTCAGGAGCGAGCACCATCACGAGATCCGAGGCCTTGACCGCAGCTTCGATGGGCTTAACCTCTAGGCCCGCTTTTTTTGCCTTTTCCGCTGAGCTTGAACCTGGGCGCAGACCAACCACTATATCCACACCGGAGTCTTTCAAATTATTGGCGTGAGCGTGGCCCTGGGAACCATAACCGATAATCGCCACCTTGCGTTGCCGGATAATGGACAAATCCGCATCTTTATCGTAATAAACTTTCATTTTTTCAGACCAATTCCTTACAACAAATTAAGTATAATAAACTGTCGAAATTCCCAGCGACGGCGCTGGTCCTGCAACCTAACTAAATCTTTAGCGCAGCGTCTCCGCGAGCTATACCCATGACACCCGATCGAACCAGTTCAATGATAGACATCCCGCCCATTGCCTGCACAAAGGCATCCAGCTTGTCCTGTGTCCCGGTAAGCTCAATCGTATAAATGGTATCGGTGACATCAATGATCCTGCCGCGAAAAATGTCCGTTAATCGCATAATTTCCTCGCGAATTTCTCCTGTATCCGCACGCACTTTGGCCAATAACATATCCCGCTCGATATGTTGATATTCAGTCAGATCCATTAGCTTGACAACATCTATAAGCTTGTTCAGTTGCTTGACAATCTGCTCGATGATCTCTTCCGTACCACTCGTCACAATGGTCATGCGGGACAGGGACGGGTCTTCCGTAGGCGCTACTGTTAGAGATTCGATATTATAACCTCGCGCGGTAAAAAGACCTGCAACCCGGGACAGGGCACCAGCCTCGTTTTCCATCAGGATTGAGATGATGTGACGCATTTACGCCAGCTCACGATCCGAAGAGGGCATCGCGCCCCCCTGCGGGGCAAGGCGCATCTCATGGTGCCCCTTGCCCGCCTCAATCATGGGATAGACGTTCTCTGCCTGGTCGGTGATGAAATCCATAAAAACCAGCTGGTCTTTTATGGCCAGGGCCTCCCGTAGCACGCCCTCCACATCATTTGGCTTGTCGATACAGAAACCTACATGGCCGTAGGACTCCACCAATTTCACGAAATCGGGGAGTGCATCCATATAGGACATGGCATAGCGGCCTTCATACGAAAATTCCTGCCACTGACGCACCATGCCCATATACCGGTTATTCAGATTAATAACCTTGATGGGCAGACTGTATTGCCGACAGGTAGATAGTTCCTGAATGCACATCTGCACACTGGCCTCGCCGGTTACACAGGTAACCAGGGCATCAGGATACGCCAGTTGCACACCCATCGCCGCAGGCAACCCAAATCCCATGGTGCCCAGTCCGCCGGAACTGATCCAACGCCTTGGCTTGTCGAATTTATAGAACTGCGCGGCCCACATCTGATGTTGGCCCACATCCGATGTCACATAGGCATCACCGCCGGTGAGTTCGTAGAGCTTCTCCAAAACCTGCTGCGGTTTTATTAACTTGCTCTTGCGGTCATAGCGCAGGCAATCGGTCTTGCGCCACTGTTCGATCTTGTCCCACCATTTCTTCAGGGCCAACTGATCCGGCCGGCGGTCAGAACCTTTTAACAACGCTATCAGGTCCTTCAACACCGCCTTCACATCGCCAACGATTGGCACATCTACCCGCACGTTCTTGGAAATCGACGAAGGATCGATATCGATATGGATGATGGTCGCATCGGGACAGAATTGCGTGATCTTGCCGGTAACACGGTCATCGAAACGGGCGCCGATGGCAATCAGCACATCGCAGTCATGCATGCCAAAATTGGCTTCATAAGTGCCGTGCATACCCAGCATGCCAACAAACTGCTTATCGGTGGCCGGATAGCCGCCCAATCCCATCAGCGTATTGGTAATGGGAAACCCCAATAGCTGGGTAAATTCCGTCAACTCCTTGGCCGCGTTACTGAGAATGACACCACCGCCCGCATAAATCATCGGCTGCTTGGTGGACAGCATCAATTCCACCGCCTTTTTCAGCTGACGCATATTTCCCTTGATGGTGGGGTTATAGGAACGCATCGTAGGCGGCCCTTCCTGGTACTCATAGGGCACCCGGATATTAGGGTCGGTGATGTCTTTGGGAATATCCACCACCACCGGCCCTGGCCGGCCTGTAGTGGCCAGATAAAAGGCCTTCTTTATGGTTTCCCCAATATTCCGTACATCCTTGACCAGAAAATTATGCTTCACGCAAGGACGCGTGATACCGGTAGCGTCCACTTCTTGAAAGGCGTCGCTGCCGATAAATAGGGTGGATACCTGCCCGGTGATAATCACCATGGGGATGGAGTCCAGGTGTGCGGTGGCAATACCGGTGACCGCATTAGTGGCGCCCGGCCCCGATGTGACGAGGACCACGCCGGCCTTGCCGGTGGCCCGCGCATACCCATCTGCCGCGTGAGTCGCACCTTGCTCGTGACGCACCAGGATATGTTTAACATCATCCTGTTGGTAGAGTGCATCGTAGATATGCAATACAGCGCCGCCGGGATATCCGAAGATAACCTCCACACCTTCGTTCTTAAGGCTTTCGACTAAGATTTCAGCGCCGGTTAATTCCACTAGTGTTCACTCCTAACACCGGCTACGCACTGGCTCTGCTTATAGAACGGGTCATTTACGGCAACCTGTACCGTAACGCATGCCCCTCCAACCCACAGGAGAACCCAGCAACCGGTGTTATTTGAGACTTTTTATGGTCCTGCAATGCAAAGTTAGAAGCTACTAATATTGAGAGGAAAGGTCAAGATTTTCAATGAAAAAGACGCAAACCCAGGCACCATACACAACCAGGACGGCGGGTATTGGGATCATGAGCACGAGGGATAGGGCCAACAGGTCCGAATTTGCCCTGGGACCTGAACCGGCGTAGCGTGCCCGCCGCTTTTCCCAGGCGCAGTCGCACTAAAGGCACAATATAGGTTAGCGTAGTGAACCAATTGCTTGCGAAACCCTATTGCCCACAGGAGAATACGCCATGCCTCTACTGAGAATCCAGACCAATCAGCCCGTTGAACAAGGCAAGCGACAGGGATTACTGTCGAAGGCATCCCAGCTCGTGGCAGAGCAACTAGGTAAACCGGAACAATATATCATGGTATCGCTGGAACCCGATCACTCGATGTTGTTTGCCGGTTTAGATTCGCCGCTCGCCTATCTCGAATTGAAGAGCATCGGACTACCGGAGTCCCGCACCACCGAGTTGTCCCAAGCCCTTTGCGG
>JAZFSS010000143.1:0-5760 GCA_036446275.1 Gammaproteobacteria bacterium
TTCTTTGTAGGGCCGACAAATTCGGCCTGTTACTGCTCCTGACTCGAGAGTTCAGCGAGGAATTCGGCAGCAGCTTCCCGGACCGAGCTGTGCTCGTCAGTCAAGGCTTGCTGCAAGAGGCGGATAGCGGTCTTACCGCCAATCTGTCCCAATACCTCAACCGCCTCTTCGCGCAACAAGGCATCGTCGTCCTTCAAAGCAATAGCCAACGCCTGTGCTGATCCTTCCCCGCCAATATCGGCGAATGCTTCGATGGCCGCTTCGCGTATTTCACTCTCCGGATCCACAAGCGCCTGCCCGAGTACCCGGATCGCGGTCTCGCCGCCAATCTCACTTAACACCTCAATCGCCTCTTCGCGCAATAAGGCATCGTCGTCCTTCAAAGCGACGGCCAACGCCTGTGCTGATCCTTCCCCGCCAATATCGGCGAACGCTTCGATGGCCGCTTCCCGTATTTCGCTCTCTGGATCCACAAGCGCCTGCCCGAGTACCTGGATCGCGGTCTCGCCACCAATTTCACCCAAGGCAGCAACCGCTTCTTCCCGAACGGATAAATCGGGGTCAAGCAAAGCGACGGCCAATGCGGCTGCCGCTTGATCGGTACCAATAGATGCCAGGTCGGAAACCGCTTTCAGGCGCACGTCCGCCTGTTCATCGGCCAACGCAAGGCGCAGGGGTGCAATCTTCGTGATGGCATCGGTTCCAAGTGTAACCTCCAATGAGGCCTTCTCATTTCCGGCTTCCTGTGAGAACACCCAAAGCCTGCTGGTAGATGTCTCGCTTAACTTCGTTTTATTGGACGATGGCCGAACATATTGCAAGGTATAATTCTGACCGCTTAAAATACGGCTTATCGCTTCAGGCAACGGGAGTCGATCAAGTTCCATAGTGACAGACTCCTCCAAAGGTTCGTGCAATATCAGCACAAGACCGCTTTGCCGGGCGATTTCCTCCAAGAGTTCCTTAACGGTCACATCCCGCGCCGTTACGGTTACCAGATCACCGGCAATTTCAACAAAGAGATCATCCGGCGCAGCGTTAGTTTTCACAACACCTTGCAGGGGATTTTGCGCTTGGACAGGACCGGCAAGCAACGCAAGACCTGCAACGAGGCAAGCCGCACGCAGCTTCAAAGCGTGACCGCCGAATAGACGGCCCCAGTCACGGTACAGTCTATCTCTATTCGTTCTAGTGCTATTCACGGGATAATACTCTATTCATCACTGCCAGCGTCCCGGCGTATACGGCGGATGGAACTGCAGATCCAAGTTAAGTTATTTCAGAATACTACTACTTCAGCACAAAGCAACTTTCAAAAAGCTATAGTGGTCTGTCTTCGATCGCACAAATCAGAGGCCGGCTAAATCGCCTTCCGCCCTATTTCGCTAATTCAGGCGATCCTTGCCACAGATGAATTGGCCACTAGCCATCCAAATCGCTAATGACGGATATCGCCGCCGAATTTTACAGCAGTTAAAGCTCAGCTTAAATATGCCGCTAATTGTAGACGGGCGGATAACTATCTGGTACCTTCCCGGATTGAAAATAGCCACGGGAGACTTGCAGACTGTGAAGTATATTTTGCGATACTATCCAGTAATGCTGTACGCCAACCGCATTCATGACTGCCGTTAACCTTCCCCTGCTTCTTCAGCCAGACGAACTTGCGAGTTGCCTGGGCGCCGACAACTTGCTCATCGTGGATCTATCCCTGCCCGGGCATTATGCCGAAGGTCATGTCCCCGGCGCCATCCGACTGGACTATCCAAGCATTCTGTACACCCACGGGGCAACGGATTGCGATATTCCACCTGGCGATGTTTTCAGCAAGGCGCTATCACAGATCGGTTTTACGAAGAATCATCATGTTATTGCCTATGACCGGCAAAGCAATCCCATGGCTTGCCGCCTGTTATGGACCTTGGCAGAATTTGGGCACACAAAGCACTCTTTACTCGACGGCGGCTGGCACGCCTGGTGCGATGGTAATCTACCCGCTGAACAGACCATCAATACGCCAGAGCCGTCACACTACTACGGTGCGAGGAAAGGCATTGCCCTGGCAAAAAAACGTTACATTCTGGAGAGGCTGAATGACCCTGATGTAATAATGTTGGACACACGCATGAATGAAGAATTCACCAATGAACTCATCATGACCGACCGGGGTGGCAAGATTCCCGGCGCCGTCCATTTTGATTGGATGGATGCAATTGATGAGGACAACAGCCATCGCATTAGAAAGCCTGAAGACATATCGCCGATATTGCAGGAGATGGGTGTCGTTCCAGAGAAAGAAATAATCACCTATTGCCAAACCCATTTACGCTCCGCTCATACCTATTTTGTACTGAAACTATTGGGATACCAGCGTGTACTTGGTTACGCAGCAGGCTATTCAGAGTGGGGTAATGACCTCGAAACACCCATCGAGAACGAGCAGGAAGCAACCTAGGGAACCCTTGTAGGACCGGCCCCGCCGGGAATCCAAATTGTTCCCGGCGTACCCGGAAGAGCATGGGCATAAAGGGCGCCGGTCCTACGACTTGTGATGCGTGATCTGATTTTTCTACTGCTTCTTTGTGGCTTGATCTCTTGCGCCACCCCCCAAGCACAAAAGCCTTCTGGTTTCATACAGGCGCCTGTGCTGAACGAAAATAACGCGGTCATGGACGATGGGTACCAGCTGCCACTCACGATCTGGCGCCCTAAGGGGCGACCGCAGGCAATCGTTCTGGCACTGCATGGGTTTAACGACTATCGGAATGCGTTTTCCGGCCTGGGCCCACGCTTTGCAGCCAGTAGTCTTCTTACCTATGCCTATGACCAGCGTGGATTCGGCGAAACGGCACAGCGTGGAGTCTGGCCTGGCACCGAGAGGATCGCCGCGGATGCCAAAGAGATGGTCCACTTGATCTGTCAGAGACACCATCACCTGCCTTTATTTTTACTTGGCCATAGTATGGGCGGTGCGGTGGTTATAACCATGATGCAGGATCTGAACGACACCTGTGTTAGCGGCGTAATACTGGTGGCCCCCGCGGTATGGGGCTGGCAAACCATGGCGATCTGGCAACGATCGGCATTATGGCTGGCGGCACATGTGGCCCCCACGCATATCGTAACGGGTGAAGGGCTTGATATTACTCCATCGGACAACGTTGAAATGCTCAAGGCATTGGGCCGTGATCCTCTGGTAATCAAGAAAACGCGCATTGATTCAATCTTCGGACTGACTGATCTGATGGAAACCGCATTACTGGCCGATTCTCAATGGGCAAAACCTGCCCTGATTCTCTACGGCGAAAAAGATGAAATCATCCCGGCACGTCCCATCTGTCAGATGTTGGATAGGCTTCCCGCCCCACCCACCAGCCAGTGGCGCCTGGCCCTGTACCCGGATGGCTACCATATGCTAATGAGGGATCTGCAAGCAGAAGTCGTTATAACTGATATGCTGTCGTGGATACAGAACAGGAATTCGGTACTGCCATCGGGCTTGGAGGTAACAAAGGATGCCCCCCGCGTACAATTACTTTGCGACCAGAAAACAAGGCCCCGTTATTTTGATTATTAGAAATATTGCAAGAAACCACCCTTCTCCATCTCGATTTAGGGAGGAACCAATTTTCTACGTGAGTTCCACCAACTCCGCTTTCTCCCGCACCAACCGGCCGTCACGATAATCGGCAATGGCCTGTTCTATTTCTTCGCGGGTATTCATGACAAAGGGCCCGTGCTGAACGATGGGTTCACCAATGGGCTTGCCTGAAAGCAGCAGGAAGCGGGCACCATCGTTTCCGGTAGCCACTATTACCTGGTCACCATCGCTAAGAACCGCCAGATGTTGTGAGAGTACTTCCGTATTATTGATTTTAGCGCTGCCCTCGAACACATAGATAAAGGCGGTATGGTTTTCCGGCAACCCGTGGGTGAAGTTTTTGACTCCCACCAAGGTTATGTCGAGAAACTGAAGCCGTGTATTGGAATCCATAACTGGTCCGTGCCGGCCATCATAATCTCCTGCCAACACCCTCACCTCGATGCCTTCTTCCAAAACTTCAGGGATGGCCTCCGGCCGGATCTCCTGGTACGCCGGCGCGCTCATCTTCTCCTTCGCGGGAAGATTAACCCATAATTGAAATCCTCTCATGCGGCCACTGATCTGTTGCGGCATTTCCGAGTGGATAACGCCACTGGCTGCCTTCATCCACTGCGCGCCACCAGGATCCAGGTCACCACGGTTACCCATGCTGTCGCCGTGCTGCATATGTCCATCCAGCATATAGGTAAAGGTGTTGAAGCCGCGGTGCGGGTGTTCCGGAAAACCCGCGATGTAATCATCAGGATCATCGGTATTGAACTGGTCCAACATCAGAAATGGGTCCAGATTCTTGCGCGCCGGAGCGCCGATGGTGCGGTAGACATGTACCCCCGCACCTTCGGTAACTTCCATGGCCTGGACCAGCTGAGTAACTTTGCGCATTAACATATTGGCACCCTCTTCAAGAAGCCTGCCGGCCACTCATGCTTGCGATAGGCGTTGGATATTTCCACACCACGATATAAGTAGAGATCATAAAGCTAAGGATCACTACTGTCTGGATAAGATAGGATGCCCGTGGCCCGATGTGACCTGCGACTAGCGCGGCATAGGCCACTAGCAGGGAGAACTCACTGGCCTGACCCAGCCGTATGCCCAGTTCTGTCGCAATGTTTGTCTTTTCTTTAACGGTCTGAAAGGCGATCCTGAATATGATTGGTTTTGCAACCAGCAATACCAAGGTCAATACGATACCGGCCGTAACAACGTCTTCCGTAACCAGGCCGTCGAAGCTCGCGCCAATGGAAAAGAAAAACAGCACCAGAAAAAAGTCCCGCAGCGGCTTGAGCATTTCGGCAATTACCAAGGCTACCGGTGAAATGGCAAAGGATACTCCTGCGATAAACGCACCCATCTCGTAGGAAAGCCCCAGCAGGCTTGCCACCCCCGCCCCCAGCAGGCCCCAACCCAGGGAGAGTACCAAGGCGTATTCTTGAATGACGTCGAAGCGCACGAATAAAGGGTTGATCACCCAGTTGACCACCAGGAATGATGTCCCGACCAGCGCCAGGAGCTTTGCCAGTAGGTAGAAGAGAGTGAGCGTGACATTCCCGACGTGCACGCCTGAAATAAGTACCAGCAACACGATCGCAATGATGTCTTGCAAGAGTACGACACTGATCATCATCTCGCCGGAATGCCGATGATGAAGGGCCGTTGTGGATATGAGTTTTAGGCTCACAATGGTGCTGGAAAACATGAGTGCCGCGCCGATAATCAGGCTTTCTTTAAGAGAAAAATTAAACAGCAGCGCCACTCCCATGCCCAACAACAAAAATATTGAAGATGTAGCAAGGGTTACCAGGGACGTTTTTCCTAACAGTTTCAAGAGCCGGTCGGGTTGCAGTTCTATGCCGATGAGAAACAGCAGAAGAATGATCCCTACGTGAGAAAGTTTTTCGATATGCTCCGCATTATCGATCAACGCCACGCCTCCGGGACCAATGGCCATACCCAGGACGATGTAGGCTACAATGATGGGTTGCTTGAGGTACAGAAACAGCGTGGCGATCACCGCTGCTCCGGAGAATATCAGCACCAGCTCCAGAATGATGTTATCGAAATTCATACTTTTACGGTTCGCAAATCCATTATTCGACTATACCCTACCCGGTTTTACTAAAACAACGGATGGGGAGCCTCTTTGCGAGGTCTTG
>JAZFSS010000144.1:0-3158 GCA_036446275.1 Gammaproteobacteria bacterium
TGTCAAGACCTCCATTATTGCTCGGGGTACGCCAGGCTTCTCTGGTGCTGATTTGGCGAATTTGGTCAACGAAGCGGCCTTGTTGGCGGCCCGGGGGAACCGGCGCGTGGTCGATATGGAATTTTTTGAAAAGGCCAAAGACAAGATCATGATGGGTGCGGAACGGAAATCCATGGTAATGAGTGAGGACGAGAAAAAGCTCACGGCATACCACGAGTCCGGCCACGCCATCGTTGGGCGTCTCATGCCCTCCCACGATCCGGTATATAAGGTTACGATTATTCCCCGTGGACGGGCCTTGGGCGTCACCATGTTTCTGCCCGAGGAGGATCGCTATAGTTTCAGTAAAGAACGATTGAACAGCCAAATTTGCAGCTTGTTCGGCGGCCGTATTGCTGAAGAACTGGTTTTTGGCGCGGAGAAAGTTACCACTGGGGCGGCCAACGACATTCAACGAGCCACGGAGCTGGCGCGCAATATGGTTACCAAGTGGGGCTTGTCCGAACGCTTAGGGCCGTTGACCTACAGCGAAGAGGAAGGCGAAATCTTTCTTGGCCACTCAGTGACTCAGCATAAAAACGTTTCGGATGAGACCGCCCATGCCATCGATGATGAGATTCGATCCATTATTGATATCAATTATGAAAAAGCGGAAACACTGGTGAAGGCTCATCTAGAGCAGTTACACCTGATGGCGGAGACTCTTATGAAGTACGAAACCATCGATGCGGAACAGATCGATGACATCATGGCCGGCAAGAAGCCGCGCCCGCCCAAGGATTGGGATGATTCCGAGCCTTCGTCGGGAGCTTCAGTGACAGATACGGAGCAGGAGCAAAAAAAGGATCGACCCACGGATGGTACGATCGGAGGTCCGGCCGGCCAGCATTAAGGGATCTTTGTTTAATGATCATTTATTGCAACAGATTTTTTCGCGTTCTTCCGCTGCGCAGATAGAATCCTGGCGCGACGGTGTAGCTTCGGTACGTTATTCACTTCCATAAGAGACCCTCATTCAAGGGTTGAAACCATTGATTCTGGACTGCGCCGGTAAATCCGTAAACTTAGACCGCCCGCAGGTGATGGGCGTACTGAATGTCACACCCGATTCCTTTTCGGACGGCGGTGATTTTTTTTCTGTATCCCGGGCCATGGAGCGGGCTGGGAAAATGGTGGTAGAAGGGGCCGCTGTAATCGATGTGGGCGGAGAGTCTACCCGGCCTGGCGCGGAACCTGTTTCCGTTCAGCAGGAACTGGATCGAGTAATCCCTGTCATTGAACGCATTCACGTTGAATTGCCGGTACCAATCTCTATTGATACCAGCAAACCGGAGGTGATGAATGCCGCGGTGGCGGCAGGCGCCGGCATGATCAACGACGTAAATTCATTACAGACCGATGGCGCCGTGGCCGCGGCCGTTGCAACGGATGTTCCAGTCTGCTTGATGCATAGGCAGGGGCATCCCCGCAACATGCAAAAAAATCCTGTGTACGGGGATGTGGTCAAAGAAGTCTGCAAGTTTCTCAACCAGCGTGCCAAAGAGTGCCAACGGGCCGGAATTTCCAGCGCGCGTATATTGCTCGACCCAGGCTTCGGGTTTGGTAAAACTCTGGACCATAACCTTCTGTTGCTAACGCACCTGGATCGCCTGGTTGCTTTGGGGTATCCGGTATTAGTAGGGTTATCCCGCAAGTCAATGATCGGCGCAGCCTTGGATCTTGCCGTTGACCAACGCCTGCACGCCAGTTTGGCCCTGGCTACTCTGGCGGTGTGGCAGGGTGCGGCGTTGGTGCGAGCCCACGACGTGCGCGCAACGCTGGAGGCGATCCGTATGTGTGATAAGGTAAGGACAGCAAAGCAGTTACAGAACTCGTGAATGGGATACGCCGATGAGCCGCAAGTATTTTGGTACAGACGGAATTCGCGGACGGGTTGGAGAATACCCGATTACCGCGGACTTCATGCTCAAATTGGGTTGGGCCACCGGCCGGGTATTGGGTTCCAGCGGCTGTGCACGGGTAGTAATCGGTAAAGATACCCGTATTTCCGGCTATATGTTCGAGTCGGCCCTGGAGGCCGGTCTTTCTACCGCAGGTGTCGATATCCGTCTGCTTGGGCCGATGCCGACCCCCGCAATTGCCTATCTAACCCGCACGCTACATGCCTGCGCGGGCATTGTAATCAGTGCCTCGCATAATACTTTTTACGATAACGGCATCAAGTTTTTTTCCGGTGAGGGTTTCAAGTTGCCCGATGAAGTAGAGTCGGCCATTGAAGCCGAGATAGAGAAACCCATGACCACCGTAGGATCCGCGCAGTTAGGGAAGGCTGAGCGTGTTATAGATGCGTCAGGCCGTTATATAGAATTTTGCAAAAGTTCGATTCCGTCGGGACTCAGTCTAAAAAGTTTAACTGTTGTGGTGGATTGTGCCAACGGCGCGAGTTATCAAGTAGCGCCTAGCGTATTTAGCGAGTTGGGCGCGGAAGTAATCACTCTTGGGGTTAATCCCGATGGATTAAATATCAACCAAGATTGTGGTTCCACCAGCTTGGACAATATTCGCAAAGTGGTGCTGCAACACAGCGCCGACTTGGGCATTGCCTTGGATGGAGATGGTGACCGCGTGATACTTGTCGACCACCTCGGTGAGGTGGTCGACGGCGACGAACTGCTTTTCATCATTTGTCGGGATTTTCACCGTGCGGGAAGGTTGCACGGTGGAGTGGTTGGCACGTTAATGTCTAATCTGGGGTTGGAGCATGCACTGGACGGGTTGGGTATTCCATTGGAGCGGGCGGCGGTAGGCGACCGCTATGTAATGGAAGTACTACTACAGAAAGAGTGGCTGCTGGGTGGTGAGTCGTCCGGACATATCATCTGTTTGGATAGAACGACCACGGGTGACGGGATCGTATCTGCGTTACAAATCTTGGCGGCGATGGTGCAGGGCGATACTAGCTTGCATGAGCTGAAACAAGGGATGACCAAGTATCCTCAATGCATGATCAATGTGCCGGTGGGTGGTGGGGCCGATGTGTTGTCAACTCCCCAAGTAAAGGAGGCCACTAAGCAGGGGGAAGCCCGTTTGGCGGGACATGGCAGGATCCTGATACGGGCCTCGGGGACCGAGCCGGTGGTGCGCGTAATGGTAGAAGC
>JAZFSS010000145.1:0-8604 GCA_036446275.1 Gammaproteobacteria bacterium
GTGGATAGCGGGCGATCCCTTTCGGAATGGCTGCCATTGTTATTAAAAGGAGTAAGCGATGAACGCGCACGCGGGTTGGCGCAAGAATTATGTTACGGAGTGCTGCGTTGGTATCTGCGCCTGGATGCGTTGGCAGGAAAATTGTTGGAGCGCCCGCTACGCAAAAAAGACAGAGATCTCCATATGCTGATACTGATTGGTCTCTACCAACTCGGTTATCTTAAGATTTCCGACCATGCCGCGGTGAACGAGACTGTAGAGTCGGCGCGCCAACTAGGCAAAGAGTGGGCCGTAAAGTTGGTAAATGGCGTGCTGCGTGCCTATCTGCGCAAACGATCTTCCCTGGACACGTTGCTTGACGCTCAACCGGAAACACGCTTCGCGCATCCGACCTGGTTATTAAATCGCTTGCAAGCTCACTGGCCTGAAAAATGGGATTCCATTGCCGAGGCAAATAACCGTCGGCCACCTATGACACTACGAGTCAATTGCCGCCGACAAACTCGAGACCGTTACCAGGACCTGTTGACGCAACGGGACATCACATCCGAATCGGTATCTCACGTATCTCACGGACTGACTTTGCTGCGCCCGGTTTCTGTCGAGCAACTACCGGGCTTCGCTGATGGCTGGGTTTCGGTACAAGATGGCGCCGCCCAGTTGGCGCAGCAACTATTAGCGGTGCAGCCGGGTATGCGGGTGCTGGATGCCTGCGCGGCTCCGGGAGGAAAGACCGCCCACCTGTTGGAGGCGACGGAAGGCCTTTCAGAACTTACCGCGGTGGATATTGATCCGACTCGTTTGGAACGGGTCGCGGAGAACCTGGCCAGACTGGGGCTGACGGCATTGCTGGTTTCGGCCGATGTGGCGGATACCAAGGCGTGGTGGGACGGGCGGCAATTTGATCGAATCCTATTGGACGCGCCCTGTTCTGCTACGGGGGTGATCCGACGCCATTCGGATATCAAGGTATTGCGGCGCAATGAGGATATAGAGGCCCTTGTACAGCGCCAGCAGAGACTTCTGAACGCTTTATGGCCCCTATTAGCCTCCCGCGGTATGCTGTTATATGCGACCTGCTCTGTGCTGGGCGAGGAGAACGATGGCCAGGTGCAAGCGTTTCTTACTGAGCGCCCGGATGCTCAGGAGCAGCCGATTTGCAGTAACTGGGGACGATCTTGCCAGCCTGGCCGGCAGATTTTACCAGGAGAATACGCGATGGACGGTTTCTATTACGCATGTCTTGTGAAAGGGTAGCTGGGGCACGGGCCGATGGCGTTACGCGCAGTAAAACAACGACGGTATTTTTTTCTTCTGTGCGCGGTTTTCCTTACTATAGGGCCTAACGTAGGGGCGACTGGTAGCGCAGAGGAAGACCAGTTTTTCAAAGTGAGAAAAGCTAAAACCGCGCTAGTGGATGATGTCTTTCGTCTTAACGCCAATATTGATTTCCACTTAAGTAAGGAGGCAAAAGAAGCGCTGCAGAGTGGTGTACCCTTAGTATTGGAAATACAAATCCAGGTTTTGCGGGAGCGTCCCTGGGTTTGGAACGCTTTAGTCGCGAAGCTGACGCAACGTTATCGAGTTCATTATCACGCACTCAGTCAGCGGTACCTGGTAAAAAATCTTAACACCGGTGTGCAGAGCAGTTTCCGTACCCTGGACGGTGTACTACTCGTGATTGGTACGTTAAAAGATTTCCCCATGTTGGATAAAAATATTTTGGAGTCTGCGCAGTCATATATTGGAAAATTGCGTGCAGATCTTGACATCGAAGCCTTGCCAACGCCAATACGGTTATGGGCGTATAGCTCTCCCAAGTGGCGCTTAGGCAGCGAGTGGTATCAGTGGCAACTTCAGCCTTAAGAAGACTCAGTTTCGGCATATGGCCCATGGTGGCTCTGTTTATATTGCTGCTGGTGTCGCTGGCGCTAATGAGCGATGCAACCCACCAGTCAGAACGCTTTGGGCGCATGTATTCGTGGTTGTTGTTGATCAATGCCATGGGCTTGGTTGTGCTCACGACGCTAATCGGTGCGAACCTTTTCTGGCTGGTGCGCCAACATCGAGCAGGCGCGGCCGGTGCCCGCCTTACCACTCGCATGGTGGCAAGGTTCGTGTTGTTAGCGGTATTGCCGGTGTCAGTGGTGTACTATTTTTCTTTGCAGTTTCTACACCGTGGTATCGACAGCTGGTTTGATGTTCGTATTGAGCAAGCCCTGGGCGATGCCCTGGAATTGAGCCGTACAACGTTTGATGTACGGCTCAGAAATTCGTTGCGGATTACCAACCGGTTGGCGGGGGAGCTGACTGAAGTACATGCGGCGGTTGCGCCGTTGAGCCTGTATGATCTTCGTATACGAAGCGGCGCAACGGAACTGACTTTATTTGGCGCCAACGGCCGTATTATTGCTGTCAGCAGCGTTGAGGCTCGAAATATCGTCCCGAACCGCCCATCGGAAAATTTACTACAACAAGTACGACGCGGGCAATCCTACGTCGGTTTGGACCCCATCGGCGAGGGAGGCCTTTATGTGCGGGCGGTAGTCGTAGTTGCGCCCGCTGGTCCCCGCGCCGAGCTACGTATCTTGCAAGCGCTCTACGATGTTCCCAAACGGCTGAGTACCTTGGCCGCGAACGTCCAGGACGCATTTATTCGATACAAGGAATTGGCGTATCTGCGCCAGCCGCTGAAGTACAGCTATACCCTTACCCTTTCATTGGTGCTGGTTCTGAGTTTGCTTTCCGCTGTTTGGGCCGCCTTCTTCTCAGCACGCCGGCTCATGGCACCGATTCGGGAATTGGCGGAGGGAACCCGGGCGGTTGCCGATGGCAACTACGATAAACGGCTGCCTGAAACCGGGCAGGATGAACTCGGATTTTTAGTCCAGTTATTTAATGATATGACCCGGCGTTTATCCCGATCCCGGGATCAGGCACGCCGTAGCCAGCAGCAGGTTGAAGGGCAACGTGCCTACCTGGAGGCCCTGTTAGGCAGTCTGTCTTCCGGAGTGATGAGCCTCTCTGAAAATGCCGAAGTGCGAACCGTGAATGACGCGGCTTGTAAAATTCTAGGGGTGGATTTGCGGGGCCATCGCGGCGAGCGGTTGGGAGAATTGATAACGCGCTACCCGTTCTTGTCGCCGCTATTGGCGCGAATTCTAGCGCTGGGATCTGAAGGTAAAAGAGATTGGCGCGAGCAAGTCACGGTATTCGGTATTAGTGGACGCCAAGTATTAATGTGCCATAGTGCGGTATTGCCCGGCGATGGTGACAGTGTGGCCAGGGGACAAGTGATCGTGTTTGACGACATTACGGCACTGATTCAAGGTCAGCGTGATGCAGCATGGGGCGAAGTGGCCCGCCGCCTGGCACACGAGATCAAGAATCCGCTAACGCCGATTCAACTCTCCGCGGAACGGATTCGGCACAAATACTTAAAGAAAGGTATGAACGAAGAAGACCAGCAATTCTTGGAGCGGGCAACCCACACGATTGTGCAGCAAGTGGAAGCCATCAAAGAAATGGTTAACGTGTTCAGTGAATACGCTCGTGCGCCGGATATGAAGCGAGTCGCGATCGATCTAAATGCTTTGGTGTTGGAGGTTCTGGATCTGTATCATGCTGGATCCAGAAAGGTCAAGATACAGTCCCAATTGGATCCACGAGAGCCCCATATCGAGGGTGATGCAGGGCGGCTGCGCCAGTTACTCCACAACCTTATTAAAAACGCTTTGGAGGCCATGGCGGAGCGGCAGGATGCGCAGTTGCGATTAACCACGCGTTGTGTGGAAAAACCGGGCGCGTGGCATGTCGAGCTAAGCATTGAGGATAACGGCCCAGGTTTTGTGCCCGAAGTCTTTGAACATTTATTCGATCCCTACGTTACTACCAAGCCCAAGGGGACCGGCCTTGGCTTGGCAATAGTCAAAAAAGTTGTGGAGGAGCATGGCGGAGTGATTTGGGCCGAGAATCGGCCGGAGGGAGGTGCCCGCGTGCGTATCCGGTTGTTAGTCCTGAGTGATGAGTTAGTCCAGGGGAACCTCGATTATGAAACTGCCAAACAAACCAAGGGTTCCAGAGTTAATTGATCTAACGCGCGTATAGGGAAGCTCTGATTCATTCGTGGATCGGTGCCTGAGGGCTAAAATCGTTCATCTCTGCGTTGCTAATCTTGGCAATAGCACGGCTATTACCTGCAATTAGCGCCTCGAGCCGGGCGATTTTATTTCGCCATCCATTCGAGCCGGAATTAATCAGAGGTTCCCTAGTCATTTAAAGAGTATACTACCGAGGTTGTTGCAACCGAACTGTTTATGCATTTAGCAAGATAGACATAGTAAAGACTAAAGATTAGTACAGCTGATTGGCCGCTAGTATGAAGTCGAATGACGAGTTGTGCCGGGGGGGAATGGAAACAACATGGTATTTAATTCCTGAAGGCACGCAGTATTCGTAGGGGGCCGGATTAGTTGCAGATCAGATGCGGTTGCAGGAAAATCAGCGCTCCAGCATTTCTATATTTTAACGAGGGGTAATAGTCACAACATGCCCGCCAATCATATTTTGGTGGTGGATGACGAACCCGAAATCCGGAATCTGGTTCAGGATATTCTGGAGGATGAAGGCTACGAGGTCAGTGTCGGAGAGAATGGCGAAGCTGCACGACACGCCAGACGTACCCGCCGCCCTGACCTTATCCTGCTGGATATCTGGATGGAGGATGTAGACGGCATCACCTTATTGCGGGAATGGTCCGAGGGCGGAGAGTTGCCATGCCCCGTAATCGTCATGTCAGGCCATGGCACCGTGGAAACGGCTGTGGAGGCTACCCGCCTCGGTGCTTATGATTTCCTCGAGAAGCCGATTTCGTTGCCTAAATTGCTGCTTACAGTGGAACGTGCACTGAAGGCGGACAAACTGCAACGCGAAAATGTTGGCCTGCGGCGCCAGGCAGAACCAGTAGTTGAGCCTATTGGCAAAAGCACCGTAATGAAACAGTTACGGGAGAATGTGCAGAGGGTCGCAGAACACGACAGCTGGGTTTTAATGAGGGGTGAGCCGGGTAGTGGAAAAAAAACCTTTGCTCGTTACCTCCACTCCCAGAGTATGCGCAAAGATGGCCCGTTTGTAGAGGTTGGCGTTGGGTCGATATCCCGAGAAAATTCCGCGGTTGAGTTATTCGGAAGTGAAGATGAAGGCTGCCCGCACTACGGACGGCTCGAACAAGCAAATGGCGGCACCCTCTACTTGGATGATATTGCGGACATGGATGCACAAACTCAAACGCGGTTACTTAGCGTATTACAGACCCGATCCTTTCTTCGGGTTAACGGGACAGAGCCTGTACAAGTGGACCTTCGGATCGTCGCCGCGACTAGTAGGGATCTGGAGGAAGCAGTTGGTGCCGGCCGTTTCCGAGATGATCTGTACTATCACCTGAATGTGGTTCCACTGCAGATACCCGCATTGCGTGATCATAGTGAGGATGTGCCAGAATTGGTGAGCTTCTATGTAGACTACTTCGCGTACCGGGAGCGGCTGTCCTACAGGCACTTCCCGGTTGCTGCTCAAAACCGTTTACGTAATTATTCATGGCCCGGCAATATTCGTGAGCTGAAAAATCTTGTACAACGTTTGCTGATTATGGGCAAGGAAGAAGAAGTTGAGCTGGAAGAGCTAGAAGCTGCTATTAGCGCCCAACCGATCCGCTCTGAAACAGGTGAGTTGCTAAAGGGTCCCTTTGATTTGCCATTGCGAGAGGCCCGTGAACAGTTCGAAAAACGCTACTTGGAGTATCAGCTGCGCCAATCAGGCGGGAGTGTGGGAAAGTTGGCAAAACTGGTGGGCATGGAGCGCACGCACTTGTATCGCAAGCTGCATGCGCTGCACATTGATTTTAAGAAAACTGAGTAGTAGGCCTGGAATCCCTATTATTAATGAACAGATCGATCATCCGTTGGTACTGATGGACGATGGGTTATTAAAGCCCTAGTGTTGCCGTGTGCTGATGCAAATTGTCCGTGCAAATAAACGCGCTTTGTAAATGAAAATAATAATCCTTGGTGCCGGCCAAGTGGGTGCCTCGGTCGCCCAGAATCTTGCTAGCGAAGCTAACGATATAACGGTCGTCGATAACAACGCTCGTCGCGTCACCGAACTGCAAGACCGGCTCGATATCCGGGCCGTGGTTGGCCATGCAGCCCACCCCGACGTACTAAAACAAGCGGGCGCGGACGATGCGGATATGATCATCGCCGTTACCAATAGCGATGAAACCAACATGATCGCCTGTCAGGTCGCTTACACCTTATTTCACACGCCGACTAAAATCGCCCGTGTCAGGGAAAGCGAATATCTTAAACATGAAAAGCTATTTTCCCAGGAATCGCTCCCAATCGATTTCCGAATCAGCCCGGAGCAGCTGGTTACTGATTATATCCAACGCCTTATCGAACATTTCGGGGCCTTGCAGGTATTGGATTTCGCCGATCGAAAAGTACAACTGGTGGCGGTGCGCGCCTATTACGGAGGGCCACTGGTCGGGCATGAGCTAAAAGATTTAAGCGTTCATATTCCAGGGATTCAGGCAAGAGTTGCAGCTATTTTTCGTGGCGGTAAACCGATAATTCCGGAGGGTGACACAATAATCGAGGCGGAAGACGAGGTCTTTTTTATAGCAGCGAAAGATAATATTCGTGCTGTAATGAGTGAGCTGCGGCGCTTGGATAAGCCGGCAAAGAGGGTCATGCTGGCAGGCGGAGGCAATATCGGTATACGCCTTGCCAAGGCACTGGAAGAACATTACCAAGTAAAAATTATCGAACGTAATCCGGAGCGCGCCCGTATGTTGTCTGAGGAACTTAGCAGCACAATAGTCTTGCTTGGCGATGCTGCGGACGAAGATCTCTTGTTCGAAGAGAATATAGAAAATACAGATGTTTTTTGTGCCCTGACTAACGATGAAGAGGCCAACATACTGTCGGCTATGCTGGCTAAACGATTGGGGGCACGCAAAGTGATGTCGATCATAAATCGGGCATCTTATGTCGATCTGGTGCAGAGTGAGACCATTGATATCGCGATATCGCCCCAGCAAGCCACTATTGGTAGTTTGCTAACCCATATTCGCCGTGGCGATGTCGTGGTAGTGCATTCGCTGCGGCGTGGCGCTGCAGAGGCCATCGAGGCAGTAGCTCATGGCGATCCCAGGACCTCAAAGGTTGTTGGGCGCTCAATAGAACAGCTCAAATTACCTGCCGGAACCACTATCGGCGCGATCGTGCGGGGCGATGAGGTAATTATTGCACACCACGATACGGTCATTGAGTCGGACGACCACGTGATCCTGTTTTTGGTTGATAAGCGGCGAATCTCAGAGGTAGAGCGTCTGTTCCAGGTAGGCGTAACGTTTTTCTAGCTGTTCCCTTAGGGCCTGTTAAGTTTAGAGGCTATGTTCAGCATGGCGCCCGATCCTATAAACCATCTTTCACTAGCCGGCCACATCCAGGCTAGCGTGTATTTTTGTTAGCTAATGCATCTATCTATCATACAGCGCATTCTTGGTCTTCTGCTGATGGTCTTTAGTACAACGATGCTGCCCCCTGTGTTTGTATCCTGGTTATATCAGGATGGAACGATGGGTGTTTTCGGGACAGGCTTTGGAGTGATTCTTCTGGTTGGGTTGCTATGCTGGTTGCCGGTTCGTAACCGCAGACAGGAATTGCGCATTCGCGATGGCTTCGTAGTAGTGGTTTTATTCTGGACTGTTTTGGGGCTGGCTGGCGCATTGCCATTCGTGCTCGCCGGATATCCCCACTTGTCTTTTACCGACGCAATATTCGAATCCATTTCAGGACTCACTACCACGGGAGCGACTGTTATCGTGGGCATTGATAATTTGCCCAAGTCGATTCTTTTTTACCGCCAGTTGCTGCAGTGGTTAGGTGGTATGGGGATCATCGTGCTAGCGGTAGCGGTGCTACCAATGCTGGGTATTGGGGGCATGCAGTTATATCGTGCGGAAACACCGGGACCTATGAAAGATAACAAATTGACCCCGCGGATCACAGAAACTGCGAAAGCCCTCTGGTATATCTATATGGGACTCACGGTGGCCTGCGCAGCAGCGTATTGGTGGGCCGGCATGGATGCCTTTGATGCCATATCACACAGCTTTTCTACTGTTGCGATCGGAGGATTCTCCACCCATGATCTGAGCATCGGATATTTTGAAAGCTCGATTATCGAGATGGTCGCGGTTGTGTTCATGGTATTGTCCGGAATGAATTTTGCGCTTCATTTTGTGGCATGGAGGTCTATGAGCCTAAAGCCATACGCATCCGACTCCGAGGTGAAGGCGTACATCGCGATACTATGGATAACGGCAACAGTTACCATTGTTTATCTATACACTTCAGGTGTATTTGCCAATCCGACTGAAGCTTTTCATCATGGCCTGTTCCAGGCCATTTCCATTGGCACGACCACTGGATTTACCACTGCCCAGTATTATGCATGGCCGAGCTTTCTGCCCGTATTATTGTTGTTTTCAAGTTTCATCGGTGGCTGCGCCGGTTCGACTGCGGGAGGAATGAAGGTAAT
>JAZFSS010000146.1:0-2915 GCA_036446275.1 Gammaproteobacteria bacterium
TCTAGTATTGCCGGTATACGACCTTAGTTTACAATGTTCCCGAATTAACGATCACCGACCGTCACTGTAATGTGGCTGGTGCGCTTCAAAATCCGGCTACCGCGGCCCTTGGCTCGAGCCCGCCACCTCTTGTGTGTGGGACCCTCATTGACAGCAATAGCTGCAACTTTAAGCTCGTCAATATCAGCTCCTTCGTTATGCTCGGCATTGGCGATTGCCGACTCTAATACCTTGCGAATCAGGTGCGCGGCTTTCTTGGGGCTGAAAGTCAGCACATGAATAGCACGTTCTACTCCAAGCCCACGAATCTGGTCCGCTACCAGGCGACATTTTTGGGCCGAAATAGCGGCATATTTTAGCGTGGCATCTACTTGCACCTGCGTCACCTATGCCTTTTTTGCCTTGCGGTCACCCGAATGGCCCCTGAAGGTACGGGTGGCGGCAAACTCGCCTAACTTGTGTCCTACCATATTCTCGTTAATCAGGATCGGAACATGCTTGCGTCCGTTATGTACAGCGATAGTCAATCCCACCATATCCGGCATCACCATTGAACGGCGCGACCATGTCTTAATGGGTTTCCTACTATTGCTCGCAACCGCTTCATCCACTTTTTTTGCCAAATGGATGTCGATAAACGGACCTTTTTTCACTGAGCGTGGCATAATTCCAACTCGTTATCTGTTTTTGATTGTACGGCGCCGCACAATCATATTGCTAGTGCGCTTGTTTTTGCGCGTCTTGTAACCTTTTGTAGGAACTCCCCAAGGACTTACCGGGTGGCGGCCGCCCGCAGTACGGCCTTCGCCGCCACCATGGGGATGATCCACCGGATTCATTGCTACGCCACGCACCGTAGGCCGGACTCCACGCCAGCGTTTGGCCCCAGCCTTACCCAAGGACCGCAGGCTGTGCTCTGCATTACCCACTTCCCCTATAGTACAGCGGCATTCCGAACGCACCTTGCGAGTTTCACCTGACCGTAGACGTAGGGTCACGTAATCACCTTCCCGCGCAACTAACTGCGATGATGTGCCTGCGCCCCGAGCCAGTTGCCCGCCTTTACCTGGTTTCAGTTCCACACAATGAATCTGCGTACCCAAAGGAACATTACGCAGGGGCATTGCATTGCCGGGCTTAATAGGCGCCAGAGGTCCACTCTGGATCTCCATTCCCACCGCAACACCTTTCGGTGCCAGGATATACCGGCGTTCGCCATCCCCATACAGCACCAAAGCGATATCTGCGCTGCGGTTTGGGTCGTATTCGATACGTTCCACGCGGCCGGGAATACCGTCCTTGTTCCGCTTAAAGTCGATGATGCGATAACGCTGTTTATGTCCACCACCTCGATGCCGGGTGGTAATGCGGCCCTGGTTGTTGCGGCCGCCGGAGCGTTTCTTTTTATCCAACAATGGGCCGTAAGGCTCTCCTTTATAGAGCTCCGGGTTCTTTATCCGGACAACAAAACGGCGTCCAGGCGATGTTGGTTTGCTTTTAACGATTGCCATTGCTCTAAATCCTACGCCGCGCCGTCAAACTCGATCTCATTACCTTCGTGCAAGCTGACATATGCCTTCTTCCAGTTTGGCCGACAGCCATAAGTTTTTCCAACACGTTTCACCTTGCCGCGCATATTCGCCACGCGCACACCGGCCACTTTCACTTTAAACAAAAGCTCCACGGCACTACGAATTTCTCGCTTGGTCGCATTCTCCATCACTTTAAATACATATTGCCGGTCGCGATCGCCTATCCGGGTAGACTTTTCCGAAATAACCGGGGCCAGCAGCACCTTCATTAAACGTTCTTGGTTCATACCAAACTCTTTTCACACTGATGCAACGCAGCAATGGTCATCAACACCTTATCGTACTTAATCAGGCTGACAGGGTCTACGTTTTCTACTCCGGTAACATCTACATGGTGCAGATTACGGGCCGCCAGATAGAGATTATCGTCTGGATCTTCACTAACGACCAATACATTCTCGAGATCAAGCTCCTTTAACTTAGCCACCAGATCCTTGGTTTTCGGTGCGGAGACGGTAAACGACTCCACCAATACCAGCCGATCCTGGCGTACCAACTCGGACAATATTGAACACATCGCATGGCGGTACATCTTTTTGTTCACCTTCTGGGAATAATCCCGTGGCCGCGCCGCAAAAGTCACCCCGCCACCACGCCATAGCGGGCTACGAATAGTACCGGCCCGTGCACGGCCCGTGCCTTTCTGACGCCAGGGTTTGGCGCCCCCACCTCGGGCATCGGCACGGCTTTTCTGCGCTTTGGTCCCCGCTCTCGCCTTTGCGAGATACGCTGTCACTACCTGGTGCACCAAACTCTCGTTAAACTTGCGGCCAAAGGTACTCTCCGATACCTGTATGGGGCTTGAGTTGCCATGCACCTGAAGCTCCATGATTATTTACTCCTGTTCGCCTTGGTCGCCGACCGCACGATTACGTCGCCACCCTTCGCTCCTGGCACAGCACCCTTTACCAGCAGTAAATTACGCTCTGTATCGACGCGAACTATTTCCAAATTCTGCACTGACCTACGTACGCTACCCATGTGACCGGCCATCTTTTTACCCTTAAATACGCGGCCCGGGGTCTGGCACTGACCAATAGACCCTGGTGCACGATGGGACAGGGAATTTCCATGGGTTGCGTCTTGCATGTGGAAGTGGTGACGCTTGACAGCACCCGCGAACCCTTTTCCGATACTGGTGCCTGTCACATCGACTATCTGCCCCACCTCGAACAGGTCCACCTTCAACTCGGCACCGACTTGTATGTCTTCGCTCTCGCCGTCACCCAAGCGGAACTCCCAAAGGCCGCGACCCGCCTCAACGCCGGCCTTTGCAAAATGGCCGGCCTGCGCCTTATTCACCAGTGAAGACTTACGGCTACC
>JAZFSS010000147.1:0-20586 GCA_036446275.1 Gammaproteobacteria bacterium
TTCCTCGCCATGGCCCCACGATGGGATCAGTCGTTTCCTAATCCCCGTAATGTGCACAAACGTATTTACACCTACAAGAACAAATACGTCGCCAGCTACTTGGACGGTGGCCGGTTTGCAGGGCTTGTTAGCGGAGGACTACCGGAGGAGCGGGCCCACTATTTCCTTGATCCGTGGAACGCACCCTATTGGATCAAACTGCGCTGGAACGCCGACCGCAGCCGTCGTACGGCCTTTGTCTATTCGTTTGGCCCGAACCGGCGCCGGGATTCGGGGGAGTTGGAAATCCGCGGTGACGACGTTGGGATGTTTATCTTCAAGGACCAGCCGGTAATGAGAAGGTAGGCAATCCGGGAAACGGCTTGTTCTTTAGCGGACCTCTGATTCATCCGTCCCTGGATGAATCAGAGCCGGAGATAGAAAAGTGTGATTTTCAATCTCCTTACAAAATAAGTCGCCTACGGCGGCCAATTTTGGCGGCACATTCCTGTACGGCAGGAAAATCTGATTAATCCGTCATTCCGGCGCATGCTGGAATCCATGCTGTTAATTTTTCTGGATGCCCGCTTTCGCGGGAATGACGATTGTGAAGTAAATCAGAGTTTCCTTAGCATTCAAATGAATATCTATAATGATGTTATTGATCTAGCTGAATAAATAACCTCCAATTTGATCTTTGAAATTTGTCCGCAACTTGGTATTGAGCCTATTTTTTAAGATACACATTCGATAGCGCTTATCAGACGGGGAATAAAGTACCTGGGCTGTGCATCTACAAGGGAGGCGAGAAGTAAGGAACTAAGGGGGTTGTATTGCTCCTTGCAACTAGTTTCTCTCTTTGAGTCACAGGTCACGATAGTATAAATACTGAGCATAATAAGCCAAGTGCGGCCTATGTGCGTACCGTATAACTACTAAGACATACCAACAGGTTAGGAGGAGGTAAACAGCAATGAAATCATTTACTGTAATGAGTACGGCTGTAGCGCTGGCTCTTGGGCTGTCCTTTACTGGATTGGCCCTGGCCAACGACGACAGCGACAGCGACGGCAAGCAGCCATGGAGTTCGCATCCCAGGACCTCGGGCAGTGGCAGCGGCGATTTTGTCTGCGACAACGGGGTAAATGTGGGTAACTGCGGTGGCTGCTACGACGGCAGCGACTTTGTGGGCCAGACCCCTGCCAGCGCCACGCTCGAAGCCAGCTATGACGATGGGAACTCCACGTCAAAGATCAAGGTCAAGAACGCGAGACCGAATACGCACTACACGGTGTGGGTACGGTTGAAGGGCACAAGTCATGGCACGGCCTTCGGTAGCGGCCCTGCGGGCGGTGGTTCTCCGGTCACCAACGGCGGCGCCACACCCTATGCCCCGACCAGCGAGCTGGCCGATCTGATCAGTGACTGGGCATCCACGGGCGGAGTCGGCTGTATACCTCCCGGCACAGCGAGTGCGTCAGTGAACTGCACGGCCCCACGGGCGAACGGCTTTGTTACCGACGCGAACGGTAAAGGCGGAGTGACGGTCAACGCGGACTTTACGTCCATTGCCGGAGGAGCCTATCCGTTCAACAGGATGTCGGCCGCCACCCTGGCAGTTGCGGTAGCGAAAACATTGGGTTCTGCCACGGCCGTTCCCACTGCAATCGCTGACCCCAGAGACGCCAACAATACCCCCGGCACGCCGTTCCTGTACCGGATGGTGTCCCATTGCAAAGATGACGCCAGTCATGGCTTGTCACCGGGCGCACGCGAAACCTGGTTCAACTTTCCATAATTGGAATGGGTATTGTTTGAGTTAAGTAGTTAAAAAAAGTGTTGTAACAGTAAAGGGTGCTGCCTTTGGGCAGCACCCTTTTTTTTGTGGTTGCACAAGATTAAAAAGTCTATGGGAACAAAAGAACCGGGATCAAATCAATGCTATTAACGCAATGGTCATGCCGGCTTTTCTTTGCACGCCTGTAAGACCCAAATAATTTCAGACCATTGCCAATCATTTTTTTCGGGTTAGGGTAAACCCTAGGTGTTATCGGGGCTGTTCCGCGTTTAGCCTGCCGTTTCAGTTCGCTATACTTGTGATGAGGGTAATTATTCACGCAACGTACCGGTTGTACCGTGTTTCCAGCCGCGAATCGTTCCGCATGGTCACCCGGTTTTCCTGGCCAAATTGCATCGTTTTCGGCCATGATCGATTACCGCCGGTAAACAGTTAAAAATCAATTTGTTGCCTAACGCAAGATAAAGCCGATGGAACTTCAACCAGTAATTTCCGTTGGAATAAAACGGTGCCGAAGTTCGTCTAGTTCAAAGAGTGTCCTTGCACTGACATAAGAATATTTGTATATACTAATGTTCTGTTCCGTGGGGGGGTAACGCGATTGGTCATTTAGACGAGGGCGTTCGATGGAAGAGCCGAGAATATTATGGGTTGATCTGCGGCAAGACTGTGATAAGTCTGCTGTCCACGAGGACCTGCTCAATACCTTAGGTATTATAAACGTCGTCAATTACCGCAGCGTTATTGAAGACGAAATCGATAAATTCCAGCCCGATGTATTGTGTTTTGATTATGACCTGCCGAGTGACTCGGGGCTGCGTCTCCTGAAAAAAGTCCGCTCCCTGCATCCATTACTTCCGATCGTAATACTTACCCAGGATCACTCCGTCGAATTGGCGGTTTGGGCCCTGCGATTACGCGTCTGGGACTACTTTACCAAACCGGTAGGAATCGATGACCTAATAGCCAGTTTTGCCGGGCTGCCCAAACTGAGTATGGCCGATTGCAGTCACAAGGACGATTGTTGGGCGATGCAGCCGCCGAGCTGCTTAGAGTTGCAGCCCTATAAAACAACGGCAAAGAAGTTATCAACCGCCCTTGCGACGTCCTATATACGACAACATCTGGATAGTAAAATCAGCCTGGATATCGTTGCCAAACTCTGCGGCATGAGTAGATCCCATTTCAGCCGGTCGTTCAAGAATGACCACGGGATTACATTTCAGGAGTTTATTGCCCAGCAAAGGATGGATAGGGCATTAGCGCTTCTAAAAGATTCCGATCTGCAGATTACACAGGTGGCTTTCGCGGCCGGGTTCGCCGAGCTTTCCAATTTCACCCGGACGTTTCAGCGGCACATCGGCATGAGCCCTTCCTATTATCGAAAAGCGATCACATCCGAACGCTTGCAGAACGTAGATGGGCAGGCGCAGACGGTGAAGTTTCCCAAGGCTAATCCAAACCCTGTACTTTCGGTTGGGCCCGATGGCATACCCCAATTCGTAAATCCGGCGGCTTCGTATCTGGTCAAGGAAATAGGATTGCAGAAGGTTGACAATATTCTACCGATCAAACACACGGAACTGGTAAGACAATGCCGAGAAACCGGTATACCGATGAGTGAAGAACGCAGGATAGCGGGGCGAACCATTGTTTGGTCATATTGCCCAATGGACGACGGCGACACGGTTCACCTCTACGGCAATGACGTATCCGACTACATCGTAGGCAAGTCCAATACAGAGAGTCTGTCCACGGCAAACCCCATTCCGGTTGTGTCGTCGGAGCGGGATGGCGTCCCGCGATATGTGAACCCGGCGACATCCCAACTACTCGAAGAATTAAAGCTGAAGAATGTTGAGGATATTCTGCCCCCTAACCATAAAGCGCTGGTAAGAGCCTGCATAAAAACCAACATGCCGCTGGCTGAAGAATACAATACGGCAGGTCGAACCATTGTCTGGTCCTATCGTCCAACCAATAACAATGATGTGATTTACATTTACGGCCAAACTGTTTCTGGTGAGGAATAAATAGTATCTTTGTCTAGTAGCCACCACAGGCAGCACGCAAGGCTTAACGCTATCCTGCACGACCTAAGTAGCTAGTAAATCAGCTTGTTCAATAGGGATGTCGCCTGGGCAGCATCCGTGATAGCTGCTGTTTCGGTAGTTAACAAAACTACTCTTACCGGTCGCCTCCACATAAGCCCTCAACGGCCTTGTGACCGCCGCATTTGCCGTCGACTACTTTCGATTCGTCCGTGTGACCGCTACCGATTTGGTAGATGCCGCATACCGCCTCCTTCGCGCCCTTGTTACCGCATTTACCTTCGCCACACTTACCTTCCTTGGGTGCCGGGTCCGCTGATTCCGCAGCCAGCATGTAGCCACCGGCAAGGCGCTCGGATTGGAATGGATTTTCCGCCCCGTTGGCAACCTGTATACCCGCGAGGGATCCATAAAAACAGGCACCCAGGGTTAAACCAAGGGGTTTCAATGATTGTTTGATGTTCATAATCGGTCTCCTCTTCATCCGCGCCGCCCCAACGGTGGGCCGGGAAATTGATAAATTCTTATGCCGGCTTTGGTGAAATACACCATTCATCGCGGTGCCTATTTCTCTACGGTGAGCCGGAGTCTGTGCAGAAACGCCAAAGCAATTTGCCCGCTGGACGGTCGGTCTTGCCAGACCAGTATCGTCTGGGAAGAATCCGGCGTCTCATCAATCTGTTCCTGGAAGCCCAGGTGATCGACACGTACCATGGAATGCGGACCGGAATCCATCGCTACCACCGCCAACTTGAATCGATGCCTTTTGATGCCCCGACCGCGCCAGTTGAAAGCCCAATTGCGTGCTTTCTTTGACCGCAGTTCGAAGGTTTTGTTGTTTCGGTCAAACGACCCATTGACCCAGTCAGTAACCAAGATCCGTTGCTGGGGCGATTGGTAGTCCACGGTGACTCCCAGGGCCTCCAACGCCGCGATCAGTGTGCGCCAAGTGTGATCCGGCGTAGCGCGGACAAACAAGCCGGACTCTGTGGGCGTCGCGCGCGGCTGTTGAACACGTGGTAGCGGTGAACGGCCCTGAGCTGGGCGTTGCGCCGGTTCGACCGCCGCTGCGGACATGCTAGCCGGGGCACCACGCACCTGCACAGGAGGGCGTGGGGCCGCTGATTGGTCCGTAACCGGCGCTCGCGGTGGTACAGGTGCCGTAACCGCGCCGGGGTACATTGATTGCGCTTCCATTTGGCCCCCACCCGCCGTCGCCTCGGTAGTTACTGCCGTCGTCACCACGACCGATTCATAGTCGCGGTGGATCCGCCGGAGACACGCCGCCGCCGCAGCCGGCTGGGTTGCCGCAGCTTGCCATTCCAGCCACGTGTATTCACTGTCTGGCGTGATATCGACTTGCCGCTGACGCGCCTGATCTGCGATTTGAATTCGCGCGCCCGTTCCACCAGGTGCGGCGGACTTCACCGCAAATGCAAATTGATGACGTTCGAAAATGCGCTCGCCCAAGCGGGTGCCGGGTTTGCTTGTGCCCCTGTCCGTGCCGGGGTCGTATACCCACATCACCCAAGTGGTGGCCCAGTACCCCTGTGCCCGGTTCTTCTCGGTCGCCGCGATCCCAAGCCGGCGCAGGGTTTGGTCCAATGCACTCCAAGCCTTGTTCGGATCCAGCGGCACGGCCAGATACACGCCCTCTGGGGACGACACGAATGCCGTTGCTGTGTTTGCTAACGCCGCTGTGGATTCATCCGGGAGATAAACGCCGGATCTGCGTTCATTACTTCCCGCCCAACTCGCAACGGCGAAACCGATGCCCATCAAGCCAATAAATATTGTTTGCCTGAATAGGGAACACCTCATGCGCTTTTACTCACGTCGCCGACGGGCCGGCATGTTATCAGCTACTATACCCGACCACTGACACTCGGGAAAAACAAGGGGCCCGCATAAAGCGGGCCCCTGCTACATCACTACACGTCTGCCTCCCAGGACACCCCTACCTCAAGAGGACATTCTTGTAAATAAAGGTCAGTTGAATCCCAAGACGCTGGTCGACTGCATCGAGGACGGCATTGCCGTTCGTCTTTGCATTGCCATTACGCTCATTTGCAGATGCATCCCGCCATTGGTAGGTCACGGTCACACGGGCCTTCTTGTGAAAAAAATACTCGCCGGATAGAGTCCAGATTTCCCAGTTCGCCTCGCGTCCGGAGTTGCCACTGTTACGATCAAATTCATCATAGCGCAGATTAATGGTGGTACGCTTTTTTAAACGTAGGTGCCGATTGATATCGTAGCCCATGTCGACATACCAACCTTCGTTCTCGCCGTCCAAGTCGTAAAGAACGCTCTGGAAACCGCCAACGGCATTATTGACCGCGACTGAGGGCGACTGGGGACCATCGAAGGTCAGACCTTCCTGCTTCTGATATTCTGCGTTAAAACGGATCTGGCCCAGCTTCTCGAACGGCTTGTCAAAGTAATCGAAACCAATACCCCAGTATTTCTGCTCAATATCGCGCTCGTTGCCATTTTTCAATACCCGGTTACCGGGACTCACGGGGCCAACGGTAAGATTGCCCGGATTGAGGTCTCCGCCGGCGGGAATCGGTGTGCCGTCCAGTTGGCCATTGTTGTCAATATCGGGGTTAAACTCGATGTCACCCTTTTGATACCAGCCATATATCTTTGCGGAGTGGCGGCGCGGCCCACGGGTTTTATCAAACAGCTTTGCAATCGACAGCCAATAGTACGTTCTGAAGTTTTCATCACGATTCTGCTCACCGATGGTGTTGCCATTGCCTAAGGCCGCCGAGTAGGTAAACTCCCATGGCCCGCCTTTCTTAGAGGCAAATTCAGCAAAATCGAAAATCTCTATGCCGATGTCGCGAGCTGCATTGACCGCAACCTCATCTTCCGGCCAGTTTATGCGACCATTATCGCTCGCCATGCGCCGCAGGGCGTTTTGAAAGGTGGCCTCCGGCATGTAGATATGCACCCGCCGCCCGGGGGTGGAATTGGATAACGCTTCAGAGGTGTGCGAAAACAAGAACTGGCCGACGCGAAACCGCGCGCCAAGATTGTGTAAACCCTTGTCATCCTGGCCCCGGGACAAGTGGTTCAAGGTCACTGAGGCATCCAGCAGGTGCGCCGCGCCGCCATTACGGGTTACCCCGTTCTGGCCCCATTCCGTGAGGATGAAATAGTCAATATCATTGTTGATCGGGATCATGGTGCCGCGGATACCGATACGCGCGCGACGCATGTAAAATGATTCCTGGGAGGTGCGGTCCGGCGGGATCGTGCCGGGGATCGGCAAGGTACCATTCACGGCATTACCGAACCCCCCTACGCCCCCTTCGATATCATCACTGTAATCTTTCGTATAGGTGGGCTGCAAGAAGCCCCAGACCTGCAGGGTATGGGCCGTGCCCCCCGGTTCTGTACCACGTAGTTTGAACCAGTTTGCCGCTTGTGCAGTGGCGCTAAAACACAATCCTGTCAGCACTATTAAAATAACGGCAACTACAGGGTATTCCTTCGATATGTTGATGTTCATCGCTTCCCCTCACAGTAGGTTTACTGATCGTTGCTTAGGTGTACGGGTTCCGGGACAAAAAGGCCTGACGCAAGGCTGTCATACCAGTCTAGCGGTGTGTGAAAATTAAGGAGCACTGCAGTGGAACCCGAACCGTCACGGGCGAATGTAGGTCCAGCCCGCTTCCTGTAATTCCGTGATGCGGACCACCCCTCCAGGGACCACCTTTGCGGCTTTGTGGATCGACGCTATCGGGCGGCCCATGGCCTGCATGGTGGCGCCACAAGCACTAAACTCGATACCGCCATTTGCCATCCTCTGTATACGTTCGGCCAGAGTACTTTCCCTGAACAGGATGCGGAGACCGGGACCGTAGGCAACAACCTCGACCTGCACCTTGTCCGGACCGTAGAAGTTCTGGAGGTTCTGGGCATTGGCCAGCACCATCTTTTGGGCGAATGCGTCTCCGCTGGAAATGTGGAATATCACAAAATGCTCGGCGAAAGGCCTTTCGTCCGATGGCTTGGGTACTTTAGTAACTCTCGGAGGGTGGTAGAGATCTTTTGAGACCAATGGCGTCTTGTCCAGCGGCTCCGCTTTGGCTGTAAACATGCCGACGCTAACCGTAAGGCTGACCGCCAGCAGGGGAACTAGATAAGTGCTTTTCATAGGCATCCTCCAGATGATAAAAAGTTACACAATCCCTACGTCATATTTGTGTTGCGTCCTGTCCTGTCAACCGATCTGACTCTCGAACGCCGCTTCACAAAGGACAGCCGAAACCTGGGAACAATCACTCCTACGACTGAATTCGATATCGACGACGTTATTCCGTAGCGCTTTCGGGCTATCTCCGACCATCATGCCAACAATGACATTCCGCATCACTCAGTTTCCATGAAACCACTTTAAAATCAACAATCTATTCACGAACTAGCGTACGATTTACCCCCTGTGGTGTTAACGTTACGGAACCAGCACCGGTAATATCGTGTGTCATTTATACGCCGCAACCCGGCCTATACCATGTACCTCGATAGGCGGCGCACAAAACCACCAGTTCAAATTGCGCGATTAGGTTACCGTTGCCCCCGCCGCCCGGCAGTCGATCGGTACGCCAACACTGCCCGCGTAGATTTCGTCTAGGCAAAGCTGCGCCTCTGCATCGCCTTGGTCAGCAGATGAAAGCAACTCTTTACGGGTATTTGAAAAGGGTAGTTATTATCGGCGCGCAGGCCCCACTGCAAGGTTGAGACCGGCAGAACAATTGCGGTGCAACACACAGCAAGCGCAATTGCTAAGATGTGAACAACGGGGGCCAAGTCTTGTAATACCACCAATAGGCTTCCTTTCAACTCCTCGCCACCTGACTCACATGCGTGGATTGTATCCTAAAATGTGTGCGTTGTATCATCACGCCGGCAATCTGTCTATTACCGGCCCCGGATCTTGCTGCGAGTTTACACACAGGGAGGTGAATATCTAGCGGGAAAAGGCCCGTGGGCTTCGGGCCAAGTCCAACTGCGCCCACGGATTTGCTGACGAGGTATTTTTCTTAATGTCCGAAGGGCCTCAATGCTGTCGAACTAGACGATGTATTTTTCGGTGGGCACTGCGACATCGGCCGGTATACGCTTGTTAATCCGATAGGTACTCGCAACAATGGGGTCGGGGTTCAGACCGACTGCAGTTTCCGTAGCCGACTGGGCAACAGGCGTAAATCCACCAGCGCGCTCAACAAAGCGTCCATCAGACTCGCCTCACCTTCGTAGACCATCTTATAATATTCAACCTTCATGGTTAGCGCGCTGCCAAGCACAATGGAGAAAAACGCGAGAATGGAGCCCACCGCAAGGGTCGAAAAGCCACTGATCGCCTGACCGATTGTGCAACCCATGGCCAATACTCCACCGGTACCCATTAGCGCACCACCCACCAAATGGCGGACAAAGTCCCGTAGGGAAACAAACCACTCAATCCGAAAATTGCGGGTGACCACCGCGTATGCTGCAGCTCCCACGCCTATTCCGATTAGCGTAGCCACACCAAAAGTAATGCCATTCACCGCACCGGGTGCCACTACATAAGACAACAGCTCACCTGTGGGGTTGACGAAGGTATAAGACTGCACACCCACTCCCGTGGGGGGAAAATCCATAAACACCGCATCATCGATCCATTCCCGTCCTAGGGGTCCTCCTGTTACATACCATGCGCCTAACACGGCACAGCCCACGGTAATACCGGCAAGAATATCCAAATAACTGCGGCGGTAATCCCGGGATCGGAATACCACGTATAGGAGAAACACGGCCAATGCGCCGCCCACACCCAGTCTCAAGATTCTTGTATTGGAAACCCCCGTCAAATTGCCGAGCAGCTCGTATACCGCCTGACTATCGTTACCATAGCTGCCGAGATTCACAGTGATGGGATTGATCCAGCTATAAAAGGCAATCGCGTAAAAGTCGGTCTTGGTCATCAGAAAGGCCATGGTTCCCATAGACACCAATACAACGACGGACTTGAGGTTACCGCCGCCTATTCGCACCATTGTGCGGGAACTACATCCGCTGGCCAAAGTCATGCCGATACCGAACAGCAGGCCACCTAAGATATATCGGGGCCACGCGAAATCGGCAGTACGGTAGGGCGGAATCGTGCTGTCAAGACTCACAATACCAAAAGTCTCCAACACCAAGGCGCCGGTCAACGCAATCGCTATCGCCAGCAGCCATGCGCGCAGACGCCTCGTATCTCCCATATTGACCCAATCTGACACCGCTCCCATGGTGCAGAAGTTGGTACGATAGGCCACAGCGCCCATCACCACAGCGATCAGAAAACCGTATAGAATTACCTGCTGCGTAGCATCAAGATCCATTGTTCCTCACACGCCTCGGCCGGCGACCGGATATCATCTTAACGGCATCGCTAGTCCACGCACCTCAGGCGCTCGGACAGTGCCGCTAGATTGCATGCAATAATCGAGCCAGACATAGTTGCAAGCAGTCTACCCAATATCCTGATATCTGCCCAGCCGATCGCAACTTTTCTAAGGCGGATCAGCACTGTATGAATGCTCTAGCCCCTATATTGCACGAAGGCGGCCGCATCGATCAGTTTTACGGGTTAAGGAAACAATGACAGGGGCGCTTTAGCGCCGATTTGGAAAAAGACAATTTGCGCCTGTTCACCAGCAGGCCCGTGCCATCAGATTGGCGGGACTCATGAACATCACGGTATACTACTTGTGACGGTCAGGAATGCTGGATAAATCCTATTGCTGTGGCCGAAATACAGATATTCCGTACATCGACCCCTCAGCCAGTCTAGGGTCAGCCTAGCTAGAACTTGATCGGCCTTCCACAACGCAGGATTCCTTTTCAGGATGTTGCTCGCGCCTGTGGCTGCAGTTCCGTTCTCGGCTGCAATCAACAAGAAATTAATGGGACAATTTCTCGTTCGTACCTGTGGGAGAGGACTTCATCTGGAACAGAGTAAGCACGCCCGGTTGACAAAATCGTCAGCCGTCAAATAGGCTGCGGTACTCTGGCCAAGCACTTTTACGTGAGTATAGCTGAAACCAAATAACACCTAGTGCCGTAATGTACTGACCGCCAAGATTTCCAATCGCTGCTGAAAAACAGTATGAATCTTAGCCGCCGTGAATTTCTGCAGATGCTTGGCGTGACCTGTGCGGCGGGTTTCCCGCTCGGCATCTCCGGCTGCGACAAAACCAATGGGAACCCAGAATGGACGTTCAGCGATCAATATGAACTTCCATCTTTCGGCAACGTATCGTTGTTCCATTTCACCGACTGCCATGCCCAGTTGTTGCCGGTGTACTACCGGGAGCCCCAGATCAATTTGGGCGTGGGGGATATGCAGGGTAAGCCGCCCCATTTGGTTGGCAAGCGCTTGTTGGAATACTATGGTGTGCCGTCGAATTCTCCCGCAGCCTACGCGTTTACCCATCTGAACTTTGCAGAAGCCGCCCGGAAGTATGGCAAGATTGGCGGCTTCGCTCATCTTGCCACCCTTGTAAAACACCTGCGTGGGCAACGTCCTGGAGCGCTGTTATTGGACGGCGGCGATACTTGGCAGGGTTCGGCGACCGCCCTGTGGACCAAGGGACAGGATATGGTGGATGCCGGTTTGCTGCTGGGCGTGGATGTTATGACGGGGCACTGGGAATTCACGCTCGGTGCGGAACGTGTACAGCGGATTGTTGAACACGACTTTGATGGCAGGATCGACTTTGTCGCTCAAAATATAGTGTCCAGGGACTGGGAGGAAAACGTATTCAAAAAGTATGTAATCAAAGAAGTGAACGGCGTGCCAGTAGGCATTATCGGCCAGGCGTTCCCCTATACTCCCGTTGCGAATCCCCGCTATCTAATCCCAGACTGGAGCTTCGGTATCCGCGAAGAGGAAATGCAAACGACGGTGCAACAGGCCCGCAAAGCGGGTGCCCAGGTCGTTGTGGTCTTGTCACATAACGGGGTGGATGTGGATCTGAAGATGGCAAGCCGTGTCAGCGGCATCGATGCCATACTTGGCGGACATACCCACGACGCCATGCCGGCACCGGTATTGGTGGGCAACTCGGGAGGCAAAACCCTCGTTATCAATTCCGGCTCTAACAGTAAGTTTCTTTCCGTCCTGGATTTTGAGGTGAAAGATGGACGGGTCCGCGATTACCGGTTCAAGCTGCTGCCCGTATTCTCGAATCTGATCACAGCGGATTTGGAAATGAGCCGCTATATTGAAACGGTGCGCGCGCCATTTAAAGAATCGCTTGAAGACAATTTAGCAGTCGCAGATAGCGTGTTATATCGTCGCGGTAACTTTAACGGTACCTTCGACCAGCTAATCTGCGATGCGTTAATGGAGGTGACGGATGCCGAGATTGCCTTCTCGCCTGGCTTTCGTTGGGGAACGTCTGTTTTACCCGGAGAAGCTATTACCTTTGAGCAGGTCATGTCGCAAACGGCAATTACCTATCCAGAGGTGAATCGCAACCGGCTGACCGGTGCACGAATCAAAGAAGTGCTTGAAGATGTCGCGGACAATCTTTTCAACAAGGACCCGTATTATCAGCAAGGCGGTGATATGGTACGTGTCGGCGGGCTCCATTATGCAATCGATCCAGAGGCCGACATCGGTCACCGGATAACTGACATGGAACTGAATGGAAAACCCATCGTAGCTGACAAGGAGTATATCGTGGCGGGATGGGCAGCTGTCGCTCAACCGCTGGAGGGCAAACCGGTGTGGGAAATAGTCACAGAATATCTTCGCGACAAGAAGATTGTAAAAGTTGACAAATTGAATGTGCCGATATTAAAAAACGTGACGACTAATCGAGGGCTTGATCTGAGTTAGGGTGACACTAGCCCGCAGTTTGCACCAGATCGACAATGCCCCGCTTACAGGTTGTTGAGCAGTTAAGAGATAGTACTAAGCTGACGAGGCGTAATTAGTTTCTTGCTTGCTGGCTTACTTCTTCAGCGGTAGTTCGTCTTAGGAAATTTTGGTCTCGATGGAATCACTCTCGTCCTTATTGTCCCGCCAACTAATCCTGATGTTATCCCCTTTTTTGGCGCCATGGAACCGGAAGGACATGTAGGGATCTTTGGATATCGCTTGCGACCAGTCGGCTAACATAATTTGTTTGCCATTGTGGTCACACCTCACTTCTTGGATATAGTGGGCGGGAATTAGCTTGCCGGTTGCCTTATCTTTTCGCTGACCGGTTTCCATAGGGTGCGTGATCATGGACTTTAGCGTGGCCACGTCGCCTTTCAGCTTTACGCGAACCTTTATCGTGTTTTTTGGCATGTTCGATTCCTCACTCGATTAATGCTCTCATTCGAGTTTTCAGCGGCACCGATCAGCCGCCGCAGCCGCCGATAGTAACCTTGACCTCTTGTCTGGCACTATAAAGCTTGCCGCCAGCCTTAACTACGGCAATTACGTCAGAGGTATTACTCATTTTGATCCTTGTAACCGCAAATCCGTCCATATTGCTTGCAAATTGGAAGTTTGCGATCAGAGGAAACGGGTTGTTTTCGGCGATAATGGTGATTGATTCCACGTTCTTCAAATTGGTGGAGATACTCACAGGTACCACAGCACCGTTCTCGGCGATTGGCGGAGCAATGAGGGTAACTGCAGCAGTATCGGTCATCTGGGTGGTACCCAGCAGCCGTTGCAGGGCATCGTTAGCGGACTCGGATTCAAACGCTGATTTAGGCCAAGCCCAGGACACCAACGGGTTGAGTACTCCGGCTACGGCTGCCAAACGAAGCAGACCTGTGCCAAGTACGCCCTTGAGCATCAATCTGCGTTTCGTACTTGTGTTCATCTCTGTACGGCCTCCACAATATATACCCCTATCTACCGTCCATTATGACAGTTTTGCCACTACAAGGTTCCTACGTACTCTGCCACCTTGGCGATTTCGTCGTCGCTGAGGATTTTGTGGCGTCCGAGCGGTGGCATCAGCGTATCTAGGGTTGTGCCCATCGGATGCCACCTCTGTGGTTGATGTAGGGGACAGTAGGAAGATTTATCGACATTACAAGTTATGAACTTTAACAAGACGGAACTAGTAGATGCCGGGATGCCTGCAGTACTATCAGTATTTACAGTATTAAAAGAAGGGGGTCCTGCCCTGATCGAAGGCAAGTAGAGTGGTTAAGATGTGCGCTTAAATCGGCAAAAGACTGAACCGTCGGCGTCAAGGCACCGATTTTAGCTCTTTAGCAGGTGAACCCGCAGCCACAACATAGCTGGGTAGCGGGTCAGTTTGACAGTATTTACCACGGTGCTGGAGAGAGAGGAGGAATACCCATCGCTTAATCTCGCTGCACCGTCCATGGTTACGCGCGAATCGGAGGCGTCTCGTTCCACCCCTGCGCTGCGCAATCCTACTGCGCTTGGGTACCGGCCCAGACCGTCCTTGGTCTGGGCGCTTGTCGCTCCTATCCCGCGACTCGCCCCTGTTGCGCTCGCCGCCTACGACGCGCCGGGTTATTCCTCCCCTCTCTTTGCAGTAATCGAAACTGACCCACTACTAAACAGTAACGTCGTATTGCTAGCGATTTGTTTAGCAGTAGTCACCGTGAACTGGACCCTCGTGTTCGACCCGGCTCACCACAAAACCAGGAGTTAGTCATGAAACGTATTTGGGTCATTCTATCTGTCGTATTGCTCTTTATGGGCACCGCCAACGCCGACAACACCGGAGTGGTCACCAAAAAAAGCGCCCACTCTGCCAAGGTAACCATTGATCGTCTTGAGAAAATCCTCAGTGAAAAGGGCATTACCGTGGCCATGCGTTGGAGCCATAGCGATCGCGCCAAGGGTGTGGATATTGAGCTACGTCCCACGGAACTGATTATTTTCGGGAACCCCAGGTTAGGCAGCCATATGTTCACTAGCAAGCAATCTGCGGGCATTGATCTGCCCATGAAAGCCCTGGCTTGGGAGGACGAGAACGGGCAGACCTGGCTTAGTTACAACGATCCGGCCTACATCGCAAAGCGGCACGGCATCAATGATCGTTCCGAAATCGTAAAGAAAATGACTGGTGCTCTGCAGAACCTGACGGATCAAGCAACGTCACCATAACACTATGGCCCCGAGTACAAAATCAATTACGTGTCCGTTATCGCGCAGTAACCAATTTGCGAGCAGATGATTCCGGTATCAAAAACAGCCGGGGATCTGAAAGGAAATCCTTTATGGCGGTAAGCCCTGGGTGGCCTGAAAGTAGCCTGGATAAAACCCGGGAAATCAGTCGCAAGAAGATAGCGGTGTGAGTCGGCGTCGATCCGGGGACCCTGTGGCGGTGGGAGGGTGGTCACGGAATTTCTTGTACCAGTCACGGGTCACCCCCGGCATTTTCAGTCAATAATCCACGGAAACGGCCCCACTTAGGCCCCTCAAACCCCTCAGGACCCCGGTTTGGCCAGCGTCACGTTGATGCGTAATCGGTTGAGGGCGAGATAGGGACTGAAAAAGGCGTCCAAATTCCTACCCCCCCCCTTCCGCCATTTTTCTTAAAGAACGCTACGAACGCGCCGATAGCAGGTTCTCTAGAGAGTCTATTGGAACGCAGTGTATGCGGGTGGCGCTGAGCGCCAGATTAGATACGTATGGACGACATAGCTGAAGATTATCAAGGATCGCTTTTGACCAAGAAACGCGCTGGCGTGTCGCTACGGCACAAGGTCGTGTTCGGTTTCGCGAGTTTAGTGTTACTCATGACTTTGAGTATTGGCATTACACTCGTCAATGTATCCACTGTTGAAAAATCTGCTGTCGACGTTATCGATCATAACCAGCCAGCTGTATTAACCTTACTAGACATCACAGAACAAATTAACCTCGCGACCACCTTTCTCAACGGCTACCTGTTGACCGGGCATGCCGATCACAAGACAGACTACTTTAGGACAGAAAAGCGCATAACGGGGAAACTTACGGAATTAAATACAATAGTTAATACAGGTCATTTAGACATTGGTCATAATTCGTTAAGACTGATTGAGACGGATTTTAATAAGTTCCGCGACTACGCAAGAATGCTCTTTGAACTGCGGGAAGATAACAATAAAAATTACCCGGGTTTACAGCGCGCTGCTGACGACCTTAATCCGCTAAACCTGGAATATATGGGGCTGATTAACGGCATCATCGACTCCGAGGAAAACGTCGAACCCTCTAAGAAACATCAAGAAGTCCTGTCTTTACTCTATGGTCTTCGCTATAGCTGGGTACAAATGATTAACAGCTTACGTATATTCTTTAATACACGTACTGATAGGGATTTAGAAAACCTCGAAACCTATTGGGAGATAAATAAAGAAAATTTTAATCGATTAAGGTCATTGGATGTCGAGATAGGATCAGATATTACTTTTGATGGTATCGGGGAGCTGGATGATATAAGCACGCGCTATAAAAAGGGGTTACCAGCAGTAATTAAGATATTCCAAAATGACGCATGGCGTTCTGACGCATATATCATGAAAACTGAAGTGCGGCCGCTTGTGGAAGAACTGAGAGAGCTACTACGCACCATAGCCACAAAGCAAGTACATGCATCGGAAGAAAACGGGCGCGCCCTTACAGCGAGTCTCGGACAAATTCGTCTATATACGGTAAGCCTACTGATATTTGGTCTCGTTATTGGCGGTATCCTGTCTTTTATCCTTACTAAGAGCATCATTCCACCGATTAAAAGGCTTATGGTTGCGGCACAGCGCATTGCTAATGGTGATTTATCCACAGTAGTTAAAGTTGAGTCAAACGACGAGATCGGCCAATTAAGTAATTCATTCAATACGATGGTAACTAATCTCTCCAATGCTGAGAATGAAAAACAAAGATATTTTGATGAGCTCAAAATATTAAATGTTGAACTGGAAGATAGAGTAACCCGACGCACCGCAGAACTGGAGAGAAGTGAGGCACGTATTAGTACCGTCCTCGCAAGCGTCGGGGAAGGGATTATCACACTTGACGACAAAGGTCATATTGAATCACTAAACCCTGCTGCTGAGAATATCTTCTTGCTAAGTCAAAGTGAGGCAGTTGGAAAACGTTGTGCATATTTATTGCACGGCAATGAGGCCGGCATACCCAGCGAAAGTGATCACCCGGCGGAAAATATCGGTAAGCGCTCTGATGGAACCACTTTCCCCATGGAACTCGTTGTCACAAAAATGCACGGCGACGATCAACAGAAAAGGGTATGTGTGGTGCGTGATATAACCCTTCGAAAGCAAGCGGAAGAAAGTCTTTTAGAGGCGCAGAAACAAATTGTCGACTCTGCGCATAAATCCGGTATGGCTGAAATGGCCACCGGCGTTTTACACAACATCGGGAATATACTGAATAGTGTGAATCTCTGCGGTGACGAGATGAAGAGCATTATCCGTGCAAGCAAAATTGGTAGTTTACTAAAAGCTAACGAATTGTTAAAGGAACATATTGACGATATTGGACATTTCCTCACTGAGGATAAAAAAGGCAAAGTGCTACCCGATTATTACCTCAAGCTAGGCAAATTTCTCGAAGAGGACTTACGTAAAATGGACAAAGAGGTCACGTCATTAAACGAGAAGACAATCATGATGAAGGACGTCATACGTACGCAACAAGAATATGCTGGAGCTGGATGCCACGATGAAGAGTTAGAGATAACATCGCTTATAGAGGACGCCATACTAGTACAAAAGGCATCGATTGATAAATGGGGAGTCAAGATTACCAAAGAATATCAGGCAACACCGAAGTGTATGGCGCAAAAATCAAAGCTGTTACAGGTCATAACGAATATCATTAAAAACGCCAAGGAGGCGTTGAAAGATAATGACGATTATAACAAATCTAAAACACTCTTAATTGAAACAGGTATATCTGACGACAACAAGGTATATATCAAATTCACTGATAACGGTTGTGGCATAGAAGAAGAACACCTTTCAAGAATATTTAATCACGGTTTTACCTTGAAAGAAGATGGGCATGGGTTTGGTTTGCATACCAGCGCCAACGCCATGACGGAAATGAGCGGTGCTATTACGGTTACTAGCGAAGGTGCGCAGAAGGGTACCTGTTTCACCGTGTTAATACCAGCTGTAAAGGCGTCATCGGAAGACTCTTCTGAAGAAGTAACTCAGCCAAAACTGCGTGCAGTAGCTGACTAATTAACGAGGAAAAGGATAATGGACTACAATTCGCGCATACTTATTGTTGATGACAATCGCTCGATTCATGAAGATTTTATTAAAGTGCTTAGTACGAAAGATGAAGCGTCGCGCATCGAACTTGATAAATTGGAAAAAGAACTATTTGACAGTGATGAATCAGATGCTAAAGATTCAACTATAACTAAAGTGGCCTATGAGATTGACGCAGCCTACCAAGGCGAGGATGCCCTTAACAAGGTAATAGAGGCTGAAGAAGAGGGACGGCCTTATGCAATGGCGTATATGGATGTAAGGATGCCGCCCGGATGGGATGGCGTAGAAACGATTATCCGTATATGGGAAAGGTATCCGTACATTGAGATGGTGCTTTGTACCGCTTATTCAGATTACGACTGGGATCAGATTATCAGTAAGCTAGGCTGTACCGATAAATTATTATTCGTAAGGAAACCATTTGATCGTGTAACGATACAACAAATAACATTGACGTTGGTAAAAAAATGGAACCTCGGTAACCAGTCCAGGAACTATGTAAAAGATTTAGAAAAAGAAGTAGAAAGTAGAACATGGCAGCTAAAGGAACTGTTAGTGGCGCTGGAAAAAAACAATAGCGAACTCCAGTCTTTAAATAAGAAGTTAGAACACATATCGTTGCACGATTCCCTAACAGAATTACCAAATCGTGCATTGTTTCATGATCGGTTAAAACACAGTATTGACGTTGCTAGTCGCGAACACCAACCTTTCGTGCTTGGGATTCTGGATATAGATAAATTTAAGGAAATCAATGATAATTATGGGCATGTTATTGGGGACAAGGTACTACAGGAGATCAGTGATCGTCTTGAGCTAGCTCTGCGAGCCAGCGATACAGTTGCCCGGCTCGGTGGTGATGAATTCGGGATAATACTGCCATCTGTCGATGCGGACTCACTGGGTCCCATTATTGATAAGTTGATAAAAGTTATGGAGCCGCCTATCGTTACTTCGGAACACAGTCTAAGTGTGGGTAGTAGCTTGGGTCTGACGTTTTATGTAGATCATGGTGACGAAGAATGTCTTATCAAATGTGCCGATGCTGCTATGTATCAAGCGAAGCGCGAAGGGGTAAATTGTAAGGTATTTGATTTGGATGCACAAATTATTGACTTAAAAGAGACCATAGAAGTGGACCCAGTCAGCCAGATCGTCGCGAAGTAAATCTAAGTATCTTCTGCGAAGGCAGGCTGAGCGGAAAAGAACAGAAATCGCGGTCCGCGAGCTCCATCGCAAGCGCGTGACCGATTCCCCCGGTCGCCCTGTGACCAACGCGGTCTTGATCGTGCGCGATGCCTTCCCTCATCCTCCTCTAGCAGGCTGTTGAAAAAGCCTCAGGCAAGTACAAGACAAGGCACAAATCTGCGAAAAAGCGCAGTGTACACATCGGTACATGAGCATTTCGTGGTTGCGGTATTCCCTAAACGGAAATGACGATCCCGTTATAGAGACCTCTACGCCCGGATGAAATCAGTTTATATGGCAGCCTGCCTGGTTCCCAGGCAGGCCTTTTTCACCCTTATTCATTACATTTTATAAGTTAATTTTCTGTATCGACGTTCCATACATGGGTCCTGAAACGGATAAATTATGGGTCTAGAGGGCCGTTCAGGGTCTCATTATCACCGCCGCCGGAGCTAAAAATACAAATATTCAGCACCATCAAAGATAAGCCCTGAGTGCGAACACGAAAATTCAAATGTTAAGCATCATAAGCCAAGTAGCCTGTTCAAAAGCTACGCATAATTAGTACCCATATTGATAGTAGTTTTAGAACGAAGCGTAGCGTCCAACAAAGTCCGTCCTGTAACTTGCTAATGATTCAGTCCGGTGTTGGACGCAACAGGGAACGGCAGACCCTCACCTCTTATTACGCCCGATCTGTAAGAGGGAGCGTTTGATAAACAAAGGAAAAGATAATCTGCAGGGGGAGAACCTAATGTTAAGACGAAGCGATGTACTCGAGACGGAAGCCGCTCCACGGTTTTTACGAATCGTAGGGATGGTACTCTTGGCACTGTGCCTTGTCACTACCGGCGCTTATGCAAAAAAACACAAGGGAGATGGCGACCCGGATGCCGGTCCCTTTCCTCCTGATGATGACCCTTCGCATTATACCGATGTGGTGATCGATGCCGATGGTGATCTGATCGAAGCTCTCCCGCACGCCAACCTGGGGGCTTTTGAGGGCGGTGTTACAGGGACCGCCGACGATACAGCAGATGCGAATGTGCTGCCGGAGGAAGACCAGCGGGACGACGGCACATTCAACCTCCCGACCAATGGCCCGCCAAGCCCGATGTTCGGCGCCAAGCCATTCACCCAGCAGATGTTGCGCCTGGAGGAGTTCGGGCCAGGACCTCTTGACCTCGATGCAGAAGACGAGCCGGCTGGCTGGCAGTCACTACCGAGGCCCGCGGATGCACAGAGCACACCTGACGGTGATGCGCTTGACGACTTTCTCGCCCAGGATATCTGGCCTGTGCCGACAAAGTT
>JAZFSS010000148.1:0-11617 GCA_036446275.1 Gammaproteobacteria bacterium
GGGACCTGGATCGAGATCAAGGAAGCCGATGGGACATTCAACCAAGCCTGTTTGAGGTGGATGAGCTCACTCACCCATAACTGCATGTTTACCGATCGTGACGGGGTCAAAGTCGCGGAGATAGGCATGGCTGAACTAGCCACACAATTACGCTCCGGCGATATCGTGGTTGTCGATGATGAGCCGTTACTTGACCGTGCCCTCGGTCACCTCAAAGAAGTACTGGAAGAAAAAGCGACCGCAAAGTAATCGTAAAAAAAGGGTGGGAATCGCTACGTCGTGAGCCGATACTAATGAAGTCGGTCTATCAACTGGTCAATTAAACGTGACCTGTCCCCTATTACTCGGGTCAGCGGCGGTAAATTTCTTATGTAAGGTATCCCGCACCCGGTCGATCACACCCAGCCAGTCGCCCGCCTGTTGCTGCCGGAATAATTGCATACTGGGATACCACGGACTGTCATTGCGACCTAGCATCCAGCGGAAATCCGGATTCCATGGCAGCAGTAACCACACCGGCCGACCCAGCGCACCGGCGAGATGCGCTACCGATGTGTCCACGGTGATTAGTAAATCTAAATCCGCAAGGGTATACGCGGTATCCGCATAATCATCAAGAAACGGCGCCAGATCGGTCACGCGTTGCTGATGGTCCAGTGTCTTCAGATCCGCGCTACGTTCGCCTTTTTGCAAGCTGCAGAATTCTATCGTCCCGGAGCTGATAAGTTGTTTGAATTCCGCAAACGGTATTGAGCGCCTGGCGTCGTTTTTATGTGCGGGACTGCCGGCCCATACTAAGCCCACTTTATGTCGGTTGGCGATCGTCTCCAGCGCCTTAATTAAAAGGCGGTTGCCGGCGGCGGCAGACAGATACGGGATATCACTGGGAATGGAATCACAAGTGGTGCCGAGCAGGTATGGTGCGCTCATCAGCGCTGCGTGGCAATCGTGTTTGGGGATTTGGTATCCCTTAACCACGAGTTTATCTACGGCGGACATCGTGGTAAACAAACGTTTCAGCGGCTGGTGACATTCAAGAATTACCTGCACGCCCATTTCTTTGAGTATAGGTACGTAGCGAATGAACTGAATCGAATCGCCGACACCTTGTTCCGTGAACAGATATATCGATCGGTCATTTAGCGGCGATCCATCCCAGCGCGGCGAATCGAAGTGCCGCTCATTCAATCCCAGGTGCTTCAGTCGCCATTCGTATTCCTTCCAGCCCTCTTTCATCTGTTTCGAGAGAAGCAGTATAAAGGAGAGATTCAAGTGTGATTTGGCACTGTCCGGTTGATATTGTAATCCCTGCCTTAGAGATTGCTCCGCCTGCTCCAGTTCCAGGCGCTCTGTGTGTATGGCGCTCATACTAAAATGTGGTTCGGCCATCGTAGGCTTGATCGACAATGCCTGTCTAAAACTCGTGTACGCACTATCCAGATCGCGGGCCGAATGCTGCGCATTGCCAAGATTCTTCCACCAGCCGGCCTCTCCCGGACTAAGGCGTAGAGCCTTACGATGGTACTCGATTGCATCGCGAGGCCGCCCCATTTTCTGCAACGCCAAACCAATGTTATCGAGCGCCACAGCATAGTCCGGATTCATTTTTAGCAGTGCCTGATAACTGGTGATTACCTCAGGGTATTGCTGCAACGCAATATGCGCCTGTGCCAGAATGTTCAGCGCATGGGGATTGTTCGGTGCCAGCTGCAGCGATCGTGTTGTGCAACGGACCGTCTCTTGCGTGTCGCCGAGGACGCTGTTGATTACCCCGAGCAGAAACCAAGCCTCGGCATCCTCCGGATATTGCTCGCAGATCTGCAGGTAGAGATCTTTCGCCGCGGCGAATTGTCGGGAATTGTATAACTCACTCGCCCTGCGTTTAAGTTGCTCACGCATTTTTACTGGACTGCTGTCATGGTTCAATCTACGGCCCGGTAAAAATCTGATTGAAATTCACGAGTAGCAAAGCATTGGACTATAAAACGTGTTGAGGCGTGTATTAAGGCCTATTCCGGGCGCAAGATCAAGTCCCTGACGGTGCTTCGGTTCACACCGGATGGGCTGGATTATATCTAAGGAACGCAAAGGCAAAAAGTCTTTGCAGCAGGTACGCGCCACCTATCGCAACCGATGCCACATAATCACCGATTCGCTTTGATCCGGTTCACAATCCGGAAGTCGGACTAAATGCCCGGCACCGGTAGAAGCAATGGCTTCGTCAGGCACCCTTTTTTACGTAATCAATATCTTTCCTTACCCAAAAATATGCGCAGTTGATGTCCCCCTGCCAATTTCCGTAGCGACAAAAGGGCCTCGGCCTCTATCTGGCGAATACGCTCTCGGCTGAGTCCGAATTTTCGACCGATATCTGCAAGGGTATACTCTTGATGCAGGCCGATTCCAAAACGCATGCGCACTACCAGCGCCTGCATGGCCGGCAGATTGCTGAGAGTCTGTTCAATTTCATCGCAAATACTTAACCGGTCCAATGCCTCGCCGGGGTCGGCGGGCCGGGGATCCGCGAGTAGATCCAATGGCTCGACACCTTTTCCCTCGGCGCTGCTTTGCAAGGACACCGCGACGCGGCGGATATGCATCAATCGCCGGATACTGGTGGGGTTCACGCCTGATTCCGAGGCCAGTTCCAACAGGTCCGGAGTGCGGCTTAGTTTCTGGGTCAGGAGTGCGCGGGTCCGCTCGATCTTGTACCGCGCCACGTCCTGATGAAACGGAATGTGTACGGGCCCGCTTTGCGCGGAAACCGCTCTGATCACCGCGCGCCGTATCCACCACACGGCATAGGTGGAAAATTTAAAGCCGCGTCGAAAATCGAACCTGTCTACGGCCCGTAATAACCCTAAGTTACCTTCCTGAATCAGGTCTTGCAGCGGAACGCCGGAGCGCGCAAAGGGCCGCGCAATGGCGGTAACCAGACGCTGATTGTGGGTGATCAGGCGGGTCTTTTCTCCATGTAAACAGGCCAGCGCCAACACCATTTGACGCTGCACCGCTTGTAGCTGCCGGTTCGACAGTCCGGAGACGTTGATGGTCTGTACCAGTCGTTTCGCCAATTGCCCGGTTTTACTTCCAACCTTGGCCAGGCGCCGCAACGTTTGCAGGGACGCCGGCGGTTGGCATCCGGTTTGACGGCAGAGTGTGGTAAGACGGGACTCCAGTTTAGTACGTTGCTCCACCGCGGCGATAAAGTCTTCCACCAAAACACTGATAAAATCCGGATGCAGGCGCAACGATGCCCAAATGCGTTGCCGCATTTTGATATTTTTACAGTTCCCGTTTGGATCGGCCGTTTGCAGTAACGAACTCAATGCTGCCGTAAGTGGTGCGGGCGTACGCGCCCTGGCCATCTCAACCCGTGTCTTGCCGCGGACTATGCCGAGTACATAATCTTCCAGCTGCGCAGCACCGTTCCGGCATGCCTCGTAACGCTGCAACAGCGTGTAAATCGCAGGCCGGTAAGTGCCTAAAGCAGCAGCTACCGCTTGGCGGGCGTCTTCGATTTGCCGTGCCAGTCGCCGTTCCTCCAGTGCCGAAAGCACTGGATGTGTCGTTGTCCGTATCGTGCGTGCATCCATGTTGTAAAAATGTTTTCCCTGTTGAGCCACTACGGTGACGGGGCGCGTTGCGCCGGTGTCAGGATTAATCGATGACCTGGACGCCACGAAAACGGAGATAATTGAACAAAGGTTCACACTGGCTATCTTTGCAGTGCCTGAGCAGCTGCATGACCGTATTGCGGTTAATGACGAGGGCCGAATCGTCGCCGTTAGTACCAGGGGATAAAGAAGTTTTGCGTAACCTGGCCTCATTGCCCTTCCCAAGGATCTCCGCGATGCGGGGCGTCTGGGTGCTGTTGACAAGATCAGCGACGGATACATTAAAGGCGACGGAAATCTTTTCGATGTTGTCCAGACCGATGTTATGTTCGAAACGCTCCACGGCGCCGATGTAGCTGCGGTTTAAACCGCTAAGATCGGCCAGCACCTCCTGGGACCAGCCCTGCGCGCTGCGTAGCATCCGTACTCGTTGGGCAAGCACTTTCCTTGTCGTAAACTCCATGCATAGTATTGCGCCGTGATTGCCAACATTTGTCGACCGCATATACGTAGCAGCTGGCAGCAAATACATAGCAATTGCCGGCGCCAGGTTCTCATAGGCCCGTTACAGCCCGTAAGCTGGGCTTGGAGTCTGGTTAAAGGCAGCGGTGGTGAGACGGCTTAGTGGTAGGCGCCGAAGTGAAAACTGCCGTGCCCCGATGGCAACCGCCACACAGGCGTAGGGTAATAGCTGGCGCGGGGTTCTTCGACGCAGTTCTTATTGGGCCCATCGGCCCATTGCAGCAGATCCCCGTCACCGAAAAGTCCGCTGACGGGGATCTCAAAGGCGATGGCGATCTTTTCGATATTATCTACAGTTATATTGCGTTCGGCCCGTTCCACGGCGCCGATAAAGGTGCGGTGCAGGCCACAGTAATCCGCTAGTTGCTCCTGAGACCAGCCGCGTAAGATGCGCAATATGCGAATGTGTCTTGCTAGCAGGTGCCGGACTGATTTTCGGTTTTCGATAAACATCCTTGTGGCTCCAGATCAGATCATAGACCTGCTCCAGCAGGCTGTTGCAAAAGTCTCTGGTGAGTGCGAGACAAGGCAACTATCGGCGAGAAAGCGCAGTGTACACGCAGTACATGAGCATTTTGAGACAATAGTTAACGTCGTATCGTGCCGCCTGAGGGTTTTTCAACAGTCTGCTAGTACTCTTTCAGTCTCAATTTCGCGGAACTGGACAAAAACAGCGAGGGATCCACCCGGGTATTGTTCAGGCTCACGCTCCAGTGCAAGTGGGGCCCGGTTACCCTGCCGGTTTCCCCAACCGTACCGATGATCGCGCCGTTCGGCAATCTCTTACCTGGCGTAACGATAATGCTGTTCATATGACAGTACATGGTCACCAGCCCCTGGCCGTGATCCACAAACACCGTATTGCCGTTAAAATAAAAATTACCAGTGTCGATAACGATTCCCGGCGCCGGTACGCGAATGGGGGTGCCCTCCGGTGCGGCGATATCCAGGCCACTGTGGGGTCTGCGCGGCTGTTCATTGAAAAAACGCCGCAGTCCGAACGGGCTGCTTTGCACACCGTCCACAGGCAAATCAAATCGCAAGGGAACATCTCTACGCTCGCTCCATTGGGCCAGCGCCTTGACGATCCGGACCCGTTCCTTGCCGATTCTTTCCAAGTCTCTCTTTTGTGGGTTCACCATGCGTTTATTTTCGATGGTGAGGTGCTGCTCCTCATAGGACTTGTGGGTTACCGTGAAGGGTATGCGCTGCACCGGCCTGCCCGGTTGGCGCAACTCTAATTCATGTTTTCCCGCCTTGGCACTCAGGGGGATGCCAATCAAGGCGATCCAGTTATCTTTTTGGTTTGTCACCAGTACCCGCCGGTCATTGTAAAAGGCACTGGCCGTTTTCGGGAATGTGGGCAGCGCGACGACCGCCACGCCCCCGGGCGTGGGCTGATGGCGGGGTAGTTCGTCACCCCATGCCGCGGTTGAACACCAAGTCAATGCCAGGCAGATCATATAAAACCATGTTGTCTTACGGGGGAATATCATTGTAGGCATGGGACAAATCACCGTTTGGGTTACGAGTTACCTGATTTGGTTTCATTCACCGTGCAAATCAATGCGCCTTTCGCCAGGCGGGCTTGTACCCGATCTCCCGGACCGACAGCCTCGGTGCTGCGCAATACCTGGCCACCCGGCACGTTGGTAACAATGGCGTAACCCCGCTCCAGGGTTGCCAGTGGGCTGATGGCGTGCAAGGCCCTGGTGGTAGAGGCAAATAACTGGCGCCGGTGTTCCACCTCGTGGTGAATCGCTGCCTGAAGCCGGTGTCGCACGCCGGTAAAGCGAGTCTGTAACTGTAAAATACGATGCTGCGGTACATGGCGATGCAGGCGGGCCCTTAGTTCCGCAAGGCCGGCGCGGGCCTCCCGCAATTGTCCCCGTAGCGCGAGCCGGAAACGCTGTTCCAGATCGTCCACCCGTTGCGCCCGTTGATGCAATCTGGTGCCGGGATGTTGTTGCGTCAGGCGCGTGCCGAGCCATTGCAATTGCTGGGATCGTGCCGCCAGGGTGTTTGCCATCAATGTTTGTAGATGGGAGTCGTAGTCCTCCAGGTCCGCCAGCCACTCGGCTTGCTCCGGGCTGACCATCTCCGCCGCCGCTGAGGGCGTCGGGGCACGGTGATCGGCGACAAAGTCCGCGATGGTAAAGTCCACCTCATGGCCGATGCCGCTGACCATGGGAATCGGGCAGGCATGCATGGCGCGGGCCACGACTTCTTCGTTAAAGGCCCACAAGTCTTCCAAAGAGCCGCCGCCCCGGGCCACGATCAGCACATCGCATTCATTGCGCCGTCCGGCCTGCGCAATGGCGGCGGCGATTTGGGCGGCGGCGCCTTCTCCTTGCACCGGCACCGGGTAAATCAGTACGGGAATACTGGGAAAGCGGCGCTTCAGCACACTGAGGATATCGCGGATGGCTGCCCCCGTGGCAGAGGTGATGACACCGACACGTTGGGGCAGGGAGGGCACCGCTTGCTTGCGCGCCGGATCAAACAGGCCTTCGCTTGCAAGACGTTGCTTCAGTTCCTCGAAGGCCCGGCGCAGCGCGCCATCGCCCGCCTCTTCCATGTGTTCCGCGACCAGTTGGAACTCGCCACGGGCTTCGTACAGGCCCACCCGGGCGCGCACAAGCACTTGCATACCGTCTTCGGGTGCGAACTTCAGGCGCTGATTGCGGCCCCGGAACATGGCGCAACGCACCTGGGCCGTGGAGTCTTTGAGACTGAAATACCAATGTCCGGAGGAGGGGCGGGCAAGGTTTGACAGCTCGCCTTCCACCCATAGCAGGGGAAAGCTGCCTTCCAGTAATTCACCGACGGACCGGTTGAGGCGCGACACCGTATAGATGTCACGATCTGGTGTCGCCGCCGTGGATGCTCCCATAGGGTGATCATAACCCAGCCGATTGTGTTTATAAAACGGGCTTTTCCCAAATAGGGCGGGTAAGTTATTGTGGTTCCGTCATTCCGGCATGACGTCGGTTGAAGGGTTTACCAAAAAAACGAATTCAAGGTGGCCTCGCCATTCCGGCTTAGCCGCCATGGGGTAATTCCTATATAATGCCCCTCTTTCCACCCGCAACGGTATCGTACAAAGCCCCATGCGCATTACTGAGGAAGCCCTGACCTTCGACGACGTACTGCTGCTTCCTGCCCATTCCACGGTATTGCCCCGAGAAGTAAACCTTGCCTCGCGCTTGACCCGCGAAATAACCCTGAACATCCCGGTGGTTTCCGCTGCCATGGATACGGTGACGGAAGCGCGGCTTGCGATCACCGTGGCCCAAGAGGGCGGCATCGGGTTTATTCATAAGAATATGAGTTTTTCCGCCCAGGCCCAGCATGTGCGGGCGGTGAAAAAATTCGAAAGCGGCGTCATCAAAGAACCAATCACGGTGCCGCCCACCGTTAGCATCCGTGAAGTCATGGAGATTACCCATTCCAATAATATTTCCGGGGTGCCGGTGGTCGATGGCGAGCGACTGGTAGGCATCGTTACCAGCCGCGACCTGCGTTTTGAAACCCGTCTGGACAATCCGGTCTCCAGCATCATGACCCCACAAGACAAGCTGGTTACGGTAAAAGAGGGGGCAGGCCGGGAAGAAGTGGTGGAGCTGCTGCATAAACACCGCATCGAAAAGGTCTTGGTGATTAACGGCGATTTCGAACTGCGCGGCATGATTACCGTGAAGGATATTCAAAAGGCGAGAGACTATCCCAACGCCTGCAAAGACGAACAGGGCCGTTTGCGGGCCGGTGCCGCGGTGGGTACCGGCGAGGGAACCGAAGAACGTACCGAGGCATTAGTGGAAGCGGGCGTGGATGTGATCGTGGTGGATACCGCCCACGGCCATTCCCAGGGTGTCATCGACCGGGTGCACTGGGTCAAGAAAACCTTTCCCGAAGTGCAAGTGATCGGCGGCAATATCGCCACCGCGGCCGCGGCCAAGGCGCTGGTAAAGGCCGGTGCCGATGCCGTCAAGGTTGGGATCGGGCCCGGTTCCATCTGTACGACCCGGGTTGTCTCCGGTGTTGGCGTCCCCCAAGTTACGGCGGTGGTTAATGTGGCGAAGGAACTTGAGGGCAGTGGCATTCCGCTCATTGCCGATGGCGGCATTCGCTATTCCGGGGATGCCTCAAAGGCCATTGCCGCAGGCGCCTATTCCGTCATGGTGGGGAGCATGTTTGCCGGCACCGAGGAGGCGCCGGGCGAAGTAGAACTTTACCAGGGACGTTCCTACAAGATTTATCGTGGCATGGGTTCCCTTGGAGCCATGCAGAGTGGTTCCAGCGACCGCTACTTTCAGGAAGGGGATACAGAGTTGGACAAGTTGGTGCCGGAAGGCATTGAAGGCCGGGTTCCTTATAAGGGAACCTTGGTGAGCATTTTGCACCAACTAATGGGTGGCTTGCGGGCCAGCATGGGCTATACCGGTTGTAAGGATATCGATGAAATGCGCACCAAGCCTGAATTTATCCGCGTCACCAACGCCGGCGTGCGGGAGAGTCATGTGCATGACGTGACCATTACCAAGGAAGCGCCCAATTACCGGAGAGAACCTTAAACGTACACTGTGCTCTGACCCCAATCTCCATGCTGAGGGGGAGGGGACTCCCATAACATGAAACCCGCCACCCACCAGGACATCCATTCCTACCGTATCCTGATTTTGGATTTCGGTTCCCAATATACCCAACTCATCGCGCGCCGGGTGCGGGAGGCCGGGGTGTATTGCGAGATTCATCCCTACGATATGGACGAAAAGGTCCTGGATGACTTCGCGCCCGAGGGCATTATCCTGTCCGGCGGTCCGGAATCCACCATCAATAATGTGTCTCCCCAGGCCCCGCAAATGATTTTTGAAATGGATGTGCCGGTCCTGGGGATCTGTTACGGCATGCAGACCATGGCGGCGCAATTGGGCGGGGAAGTGGAGCCCCACCACAAGCGGGAATTTGGTTATGCCAAGGTGCGCGCTAGAGGGCATTCCAAGTTACTGGAAGATATTGAAGACCACGAGAGCCCGGAGGGTTATGGATTGCTGGATGTATGGATGAGCCATGGCGACCGGGTCGCGACACTGCCGAAGGGTTTCAAGGTGATCGCCAGCACCGACAATGCGCCCCTGGCGGGCATGGCGGATGAAGCGCGCCACTTCTATGGTTTGCAATTCCATCCCGAGGTAACGCACACACACCAGGGTGAGCGCATCATCAATCGCTTTGTACATGAGATCTGCGGCTGCGAATCTTTATGGACACCGGACCACATCGTCGAGACCAGCATCAATTGGGCGCGTGAAAAAGTGGGCAGCGACGAAGTGTTGCTGGCACTGTCCGGTGGCGTGGATTCCTCGGTGGTGGCGGCGTTGTTGCACAAGGCCATCGGCGCTCAGCTAACCTGCGTATTCGTGGACAATGGCCTGTTGCGTTACCAGGAGGGAGACCAGGTGATGTCCACCTTCGCCGCGCATATGGGCATTCATGTCATCCGGGTCAATGCGCAAGATCGATTTTTACAAGCCCTGCAAGGAATCGTGGATCCGGAACAAAAGCGCAAAATCATCGGCAACCTGTTTATCGAAGTGTTCGAAGAAGAGGCCGACAAGCTGACGAATGCAAAATGGCTTGCCCAGGGGACCATCTATCCCGATGTAATCGAATCCGCGGGTGGGGCGACGGGCAAGGCGGACCTCATCAAGTCCCATCACAATGTAGCGGGGCTGCCGGAGACCATGAGCCTGAAGCTCCTGGAACCGCTGCGGGAACTGTTCAAGGATGAGGTGCGCAAGCTGGGAATGGAGTTGGGATTGCCCTATGACATGGTATACCGGCATCCCTTCCCGGGCCCCGGCCTGGGCGTGCGCATCCTTGGCGAAGTCAAACAGAAATATGCCGACATACTGCGTCGGGCGGACCATATCTTTATAGAAGAACTACGCAAACACGATCTCTATGACAAAACCAGCCAGGCCTTCACCGTGTTCTTGCCGGTGAAATCCGTGGGGGTTACCGGAGACGGCCGCCGTTACGATTATGTGGTGGCCCTGCGTGCCGTGGAAACCGTGGACTTCATGACCGCCCAATGGGCGCACCTACCCTACGAATTTCTGGACCACGTATCCCGGCGCATTATCAACGAAGTGGAAGGCATCTCCAGGGTGACCTACGACATCTCCGGCAAACCGCCCGCCACCATCGAGTGGGAATAGATCGGGGTCGGACCCAATTTTCCACCTGAAAATGTTGGAGTAAATGTTTACCGTTCTGGAAAACTTGGCTCTGACCCCAATTAGACCCCATGTTCAACAAAACCGACACAAACTGGATGCGCCACGCCCTGGAACTTGCCAGGCGCGGCGAACAATCCGGCGAGGTGCCCATCGGCGCCGTTGTGGTACGTGACGAACAAATATTGGGCGAAGGCTGGAACCAACCCATCGGCAGCCATGATGCAACGGCCCATGGGGAAATTATTGCCATGCGCGCGGCGGGACAGCAGGAGAAAAATTACCGACTCACCGACGCCACCCTCTATGTCACCCTGGAGCCCTGTTTGATGTGCGTGGGCGCCATAGTGCATGCGCGCATCAAACGCTTGGTGTTTGGCGCCTTGGATCCGAAGATCGGCGCGGTCACCAGTCGTGGTGAAGTGTTGGCATTGGCAGGGCTGAACCACCGGGTAGAGGCGCAAGGGGGTCTCTTGGCCGAAGAGTGCAGTGAATTACTGCAAGCGTTTTTTCGCGACCGGCGCCCTATGTAGGACCGGTCCTACAAGTTCCCATTCACCAAGTCGAAGAAGTTTCAATATCGTAGGAATCCAGTTCCCGTAACAGGGCATGATTACGCCGGGTGGACCAGATCAAGATGTCGTAATAACTGCGAACGTTCTCCACATACTGCACCGAAACCTGTCCCCGGGCATAGCCATGCTCGGTATGCCGGTACCATTTAGACTGACTAAGCAGCGGCAAGCGCTGCTTCACATCCACCCACTTATCCGGATTACCGCCCTGACCTTCGGTCAATTTGCGTGCGTCTTCCAGATGTCCAAAGCCGATGTTGTAGGCGGCCAGTGCCAGCCAGGTTCTGTCGGGTTCCGAAATCCTTGCGGGAACCTTTCTCTTCACCAAAGAAAAATAGCGTGCCCCGCCCAGGATGCTTTGCCGCGGATCGATGCGGTTATTCAGGCCCAGGTATGCCGTGGTATTCCTGGTCAACATCATGATGCCCCGCACCCCGGTGGGTGATACCGCTTTTGGATTCCAGTGGGATTCCTGATAACCGATGGCGGCCACCAGGCGCCAGTCCTCACCGATGGCATCCGCCCCCTGCATGAACAACTCCTGGTATTTCGGCAGCCGTGATCGTATATGTCTTAGAAAACTGCTGGTGCCCACATAATTGAACTCGGGAAGATGCCCGTAATAACGATCCATCAAGCGGCCCAAGGTGCCGTCCTGTTTGAT
>JAZFSS010000149.1:0-3738 GCA_036446275.1 Gammaproteobacteria bacterium
GACCTCGAACACACCGCGCAAGACAAATCGCTCGAGGACAGGCTCCAAAGTGCCATCGCCGACAGGTCGTGGAATCAGCAACACGACGCCATCACCGATCCGCACGCTGAGTTCAAGCGCGAGCAAGCGGCCGAGAATAATACTGCGCTCGCCAGGCTGAAGAACATCAAGGTCGCCCTCGATCAAATTAATCGTCGAACCGGACAACGCCGCCTCGTAATCCGGGTCAACGCCGTGTACCAGCACCGCCTTCAACTTGCGGGCCGACTGAATCATCCCTTCCATTTGTACGATCGGCGCCGCCGCGGCCACGCCCGGTTGTGACGACACCTCATCGACCAGTTCGCGCCAGTCGTTCGTGACACGATCAGGGCCGGTCACGTAGCCATGCGCGGACATGCTCAGCAATCGCGTACGAAGCTCGCCCTCGAAGCCGTTCATGACCGACAAGATAATGATTAACGCAGCGACGCCCAACGCTATTCCGAGCAAGGAAATAAGCGTGATGAAAGATACGAATCCGGTGCGGCGTTTCGCGCGCAAATAGCGAAGCCCGACGAATAGTTCAACTGGGTTGATCATCGCCACGCATTAAACCATATCCCAATTGCAGGAGTCCGAATTACACGGATTTCCTCGCGTGATTTCGAGGGTGTTTCCGCGGAAACGTTGAACGTCAGCTATCACCATTAGCAGCCGTTCAAACTGCTGAAAAATCGATGGCTCGAATGGCCGGAATCGGCCACAAGCGGACATTGGTGTGCTGCTCACACGAGCAGCAAGTGCAACGATTTGTTGGGCAGTACCCTTGTCAATATTTAGTTGCTGGGATGCGTTGTTCCTCTATAGCCAAGTTGACCTTTCGTCAAAATGGTTAGGATGACAGCAACAAAAGAGAGGATGGCTAGGACAATTGCATACAGGGTTTGGTTTACAGTAAGCGTTCCACCCGGGCCAGCAGCAATAGAGAAATCAGCCAAAAACATTGGTGCCCAAAAGTCTGTTGCCGCGTGCCAAATGATACCGGCTACAAGCACACTGCCTTTTGTCCGGTTGTATAACCAGGTCATAATGACTGAGTTGGCAATGGTACCCACCATAAATGGAATGAGGAAGACCAGACCCAAAGAAGATTGAACGCTCGCTGGATCAAAAAAACTAGGTAAGTGCCATATACCCCATATTGTGCCAATGACCAAAGAGGCAATTATTGGCCCTCTACTCTGTTGTAATTTTGGCAAAACATAGCCACGCCAACCCAATTCTTCGCCTACTGGTCCGTTAAAGGGTAAAAATACCACCAACAACCAGATTGGCAGAAGGTGTAATTCTTGTCTGAAGACCGTAAAAGACGGAGCTTGCTCTCCCGTTATCAGATAAATTCCCAGCCCAATAACGAATATGAGCAGTGTCCCGAACCAGGCTATAAGCCAATAACGTGGTTGAACTCGCCAGCGTCCTACTGAGTGCAATAAGTTCAGCACCCCTTGCTTACCACCGGCAGCGAATGCCATGGCTAAACCAAGTAGTGAAGGCATAAATGTCACTGTTTCAGGCGCAATGCCGGAGTACCAAGGAAACCAACTCAGTACGATTACGAGCACAAAAAATATAGTGATTTGATGTCGCTTCAAAAATGCTTTCATAATTTCATTCATCGAAAGCGCTTGGTAGTGAACTCGTTGTATGTCCGCTTTGGGTCAGCAACAGTCATTGATCGCCATGATACTCCAACGACTGCTTTGTGAGGTATAGCGGTCGTTCGCTAGGAACGATTCGAAGTAAACTGTTTGAACGTCTGCTTTCGCCAACAGCGGTTATTCAAGAAGGCAATATTCGGCGTCCCGGAGCGCCCGCTTTCGGCCAGAAGCGGTCATTCAAACGATTAGAAAAACGTTACCGTGACAGGCAGAAAACGGCCAATGCTGGACGATCCGGGCGCATCCAAAACGAATGCGAAATAGACTAGCTGCACAACAAAGAATACAGTTCTCTCTTCTTGACAATTCGGCAGATGATTGCCACTTAGGGAGAGAGATAATGAAAACTATAAAGATGCTCGGATGTTTAGTCAGTCTGATGGTAATTGCTGCGGCCGCAACTGCCGGCGATGCTGATGAATTGATTGAACTTGACAAGAAATGGGGTGAATCTGTAGGCGCCGACGCGCTCGCGCCGATTCTCTCGGATGAGATTCTCGCAATCGGTGCTGACGGGCTTGGGGACAAAGCGCAGATGTTGAAGGATGCTGAAGAAGCAGAGCCAGCGACCGGACCGTACAATGCTGGAGACTACAAGGTTCGTTTCCTGAGTGATGATGTTGCCGTGATGGTACATAGCACACCAGCGCCCGAAGCGCACTGGAGTATGCACGTCTGGCAAAAGATCGGCGGCGAGTGGCGCGTCGCTGCAACGGCCAGCGTTCCGATCGAGGAATAAGCAAAAAGGGGCCACAATTGGAGGCCGTGTAACAATCAAGGGGCGTTCTCGTTTGAGAGCGCCTCTTATTCTTATTGAGGTCATCGACAGCCGTAGTGGGCGAAGCAGGCACTCACAGACAGTTTTTCAGCATACTAATACTGGCAGGCTGCTATCCTCTAAAGCGGACGTTCAAACATCACAAATTTCGTCAAAATGACAGTCCGCTAACGGCCAGAAGCGGTCGTTCAGATAGCCTCCAAGTCGTCGAAATGAAGGGCAGAGAACGGCTGCCATTAGCAGTCACTCAACCAGCCGGAGGTGTACTTTTTCGTGCTCTTCCTGAAGCGCCGTCAAGACAACCATCGTGCTCCTGATTACGAGCCATTCTTTGCCCTTTGCTGTCATATCCGCGGTACGTAGATTGGCGTCAACAAATACCTTGTGATGGGAGTTAAGAAGGAACGAAAACACGTTGGTCCCGCGCGGGTCAAGGACGAAGCAATGGATACCAAATACTTCCATGGCCCTTGCTCTACTCGGGAAAATAATAACCTCAAGGACGATGACGTAGTCCGCCCCTCCCTCGTACTTGCGGAGTTGCCTGCCGATTTTCTGCATGCCGCTTTGGAACATCTCCCATTGGGAAGTTCCTCGCAGGCCGCCCATCCTGAATCGGATATCAGCGGTTTTACCCATTCCCAGACTGTACTCTGCCAATAACTCCACTACCCGTTGCTGAGACGCTCTGGAGTACGAAGTACGCTTGGGCGTCCGTACGATGGTTGGGAAGACAGCAATCTCCGCAGAAGAGACTCTCTCGACAAAAGCGGCCGAAAGATCGGATTCCGGCCGGTACCCGGAATCGGCCAATGCTTGCGAAAACAAAAAGACAAGTACTATGCCTGTGTTTCTCAGAGGGATGATAATCCGCACGACTTGCCTCCTCACTGCTGAATCATTAGCAGCCCGGCGATCCTGGATTCTTCGGGAGTTCTTCCATGGCTTCTCGGAGGAAGCGAGGACCCGTGGCTTTGCGTCACTGACTTTGGTCAGGTTTGCCTTTATCAACCTGCCAAATTTTCCCATTCAGCAGGATGCTGTCAATTCTGGGATGTACCTAATAGACCTTAGAGTTGGTCCAGAGAGCTTTGGGGGGAAGGTCCGCTTTGGGTCAGTAGCAGTCGCTCACGATTCTAGCACCTGGGCGGCTGGTATCGGCCAGAAGCGGCTTTTGTCATCACGATGACCCACTCCGGTGTTGGCATATATCGTCAGATTGCCTTTGACGATCGACGCCATCCAGCCAACACCTAATCC
>JAZFSS010000150.1:0-2692 GCA_036446275.1 Gammaproteobacteria bacterium
GCAGCTTGAGCAGCATCCTGGCTGTCGAATACCTCTACGTTACCGGCGGGGAACCGTTTACGGTCCTGCCTTGGCGTAAAAATCACGGCAAATCGAACCTGTGACACATTGGTTTGAGGGTCGGGCGGTACCATGCCTCGCATGGCGGTCTCCGTAGCGGTAAAAGGGGGTGGTTAGACCAATTATAACCCACTACCCATGGGCGTATTATCAAGATAATCGCGCTTACTGCTGCCAAAAACAAACCAATGATATCGGAACACACGATCACCCTCGGCGTTAGTGCCTGCCTGTTGGGCCAAAAGGTCCGCTACGATGGTCGGCACAAACGGCAGGACTTTATTGCAAACACCCTGGCCGAATATTTCGAAGTCAAACCCCTGTGTCCGGAAGTTGCTATCGGGTTGGGAGTGCCCCGGCCAGCCATACGACTGAGCGGTGATCCTTCCAACCCCCGTACACGTGGTGTCACCGATCTCAGCGTGGATGTAACAAACTCGCTACGAGTCTATGCTTGCGAGGTGGCCGTTGCCTGCCCCACACTGAGCGGATACATTTTTAAAAGCCGCTCACCCAGTTGCGGCATTCAGGATGCGCCTATTTACCATAATGGTGCCGAACCCGTGACTACCGGCGCGGGCATTTATGCAGGAACCTTGTTGTCGAGGTGGCCGCTGCTGCCCGCTATTGATGAGATTCAACTAATGGATTATGCCCGTTACGAAAGTTTCATTCACCAAGTGAGCGCTTACCATCGCTGGATGCTGCTGGAATCGGCCGGCCTGTCCGCGCAGGGATTGCAGGATTTTCATGATGGCCATAAGTGGTTACTCATGGCCCATAGTCCTGATAAATGCCGCTTTCTCAGTGAATTAGTCGCCGCTGTTCCAGACACACAACTACAGGATGTCGCGCGTAAATACATTCACATTTTCATGCAGGCGTTTCGTAATCCGTGCTCCCAAGGTGCCCATGCCAGGGTGCTGTCCTATCTGAATCCTCATCCTGCATTGAGTCTGTTAACAGGTCCTAGGTAATTTACCGTTAATCGCGGTTCTTAAACAGATCCTCCAACCTCTGTGTGTCCTTGTCTTCCATGCTTGCAGGCGAATCGCCTATATCTCCGCCATTGCCGGCGAACAGCGCAGCCAGTCCCTCTTTAGTCTTGTCCACTTCACTTTCGTCCATGGCTACATAGGCGTTAGGCCGGGGATGAAAATAGTCGCAGAAATTCGCGCGTTCCTTTTCTTTGATCCCTTCTGCAATAGGCTCGCGGCAGTGTTTAGCTACTTTTAGATCATAAAACTCACATAGTCTGCATACATGTAATTCCGCACCGCAGGCAAGACATTCTGAAAGACGCGCCAACGGTAGTGGCACTTCATCCAGCGAGGCACCGCACTTCCAGCAGACCAATTCACTATCCACTAGCCAGGACCTTCACGATTGCCATATCCCTTGCAGGGATTAAATCCATCAGGGGATGGCCGGCCATGCCTCTTCTTCCGTAGTATTCAACCGGCCTAGAATAGCATTACGGTGGGGAAATCGGCCAAACCGTTGCGCGATATCCCGACTGTTGCCAGTAGGACAGTAGTCCTTGCAGGGCATTCTTTTAGAACCAAAATTCGAGGAGTTTCCCGACTTTCATTGTCCCGCAAATACGTCTACCCTTTGTCATCTAATATACGCCGTTGCTTTGGCCCAAACGTAGCGTTAAGTGATTGGGGTATATTATTTCCTTCTGCCAAGGATGTAGTCCATGAACGAATCAAACAGGCTATTAATAGACTGGATTGAGAGTTGGCCACTGTTCGAGTGGATCACCCGGATCGTCCCCAACGGTTATGCCCAGGCTTTGTTGGTGCTTGGCTTGTTTATTATATTGGCAAAGATTATGGATCTAGTGGTGGTGCCGGTGATTAAACGTTGGTCGAGGCTGACGGAAACCACCTTCGACGATGAGCTGATTGGCATCCTGCGTCGGCCCGTATTTATGAGCATCATATTGATCGGCTTAGGAGTAACGGCGGATATCCTCGGGTTTGACGGGCAAGTCGCTAGGATCACCTTCTCCGTCCTTAAGACGATAGCCATCTTTATCTGGACCCTATTCATCGTCCGTTTTTTGCGTTTGATCCTGCTTTACCTTGGTGACGACGAGAGTCGCTACCAAATGGTGCAGGAACGCACGTTGCCTCTCTTGAATAATCTATCCGTAATTCTTGCCGTAGGGCTCGCGACCTACTTCATATTCATTGCCTGGCGAATCGACGTCACTGCTTGGTTGGCATCCGCGGGAATTATCGGTATAGCCATAAGCTTCGCCGCCAAGGATACCCTGGCAAACTTGTTTTCGGGCGTGTTTATCGTTGCGGACGCGCCGTACAACATCGGCGATTTTATTGTGCTCGATACCGGGGAACGAGGCATGGTGACCCAGATCGGTATACGAAGTACCCGGCTACTGACTCGCGACGACGTAGAGATTACGGTGCCCAACGCGGTTATGGGCAATGCGAAAATTACCAATGAGGCGGGCGGCCCCCACGAAAAGTTTCGTATTCGCGTTGCAGTCAGCGTTGCCTATGGATCCGACATCGATCAGGTGCGCCGGATCCTGACGGAAGTGGCAACCGGAGAGGAAATGGTCTGCGAGGTTCCAGAGCCCCGGGTGCGCTTTCGCACCTTT
>JAZFSS010000151.1:0-3933 GCA_036446275.1 Gammaproteobacteria bacterium
TTCGTGGAGGTAAACCAGCAAGTAAAGGTGGGAGATACCCTTTGTATAGTCGAGGCCATGAAAATGCTTAATCAGATCGAGTCGGACCAGGGGGGAACCATTGTCGCCATTCTGATGGAGAATGGTCAGCCGGTAGAGTTCGGGCAGCCCCTGTTTGTGATTAAGTAAGACTACAGAGTCGACCAAATGGATTTGTACGTTCTCACCTCCAAACTAAGATCACAGCATTCATGCTAGAAAAGGTTGTCATCGCCAACCGGGGCGAAATCGCACTGCGTATATTGCGGGCGTGCAATGAGCTGGGCATTCGTACTGTGGCGGTTCACTCTACGGTGGACCGGGACTTGAAGCATGTGCGGCTAGCGGATGAGTCGGTGTGCATTGGCCCGCCTCCTGCCGCGGAAAGTTACCTCAATATTCCCGCCATCATAAGCGCCGCGGAAGTTACCGATGCAGCAGCCATCCATCCTGGTTACGGCTTTCTGGCCGAAAATGCGGATTTTGCGGAGCGGATAGAGCGTAGTGGCTTTATCTTCGTGGGTCCGCGCCCGGATACAATTCGATTGATGGGCGATAAAGTGTCCGCAATCCGCGCCATGACCGAGGCGGGGGTACCTTGTGTGCCGGGTTCTAACGGCGCCCTGGGGGATGACATGAAAAAAACCTTGGCATTGGCCAGGGAGATCGGATTTCCGGTCATTATCAAGGCGGCGGGCGGCGGCGGGGGCCGTGGCATGCGGGTGGTAAAATCCGGCGCGTCCCTGCCCAAGGCAATCTCCTTGACCCACGCTGAGGCACAGTCTGCGTTTGCTAACGACACGTTATATATGGAGAAATTCCTGGAGACGCCGCGTCATATCGAGTTCCAAGTGCTGGCGGATGGTGCCGGCAATGCGATCCACCTGGGGGAACGGGACTGTTCCATGCAGCGACGCCATCAAAAAGTGATCGAAGAGGCGCCGGCGCCAGGGATCACAACGCGGCAGCGGGACGAAATGGGCAGGCTTTGTGCGGAAACTTGTATGCGAATCGGCTACCGGGGCGCCGGAACCTTTGAGTTTTTATATCAGGATGGCGAATTTTTCTTTATCGAGATGAATACCCGCATACAGGTGGAACATCCTGTGACCGAAATGGTCACCGGCATCGATATCGTCAAGGAGCAATTACGAATTGCCGCTGGTGAACCCCTGTCTGTGCGCCAACAGGACGTCCACATCCGCGGCCACGCCCTGGAATGTCGTATTAATGCCGAGGATCCGAAAACCTTCATGCCGTGTCCGGGCACGATTTCCCTTTATCACTCGCCGGGGGGTCCTGGAGTACGGGTGGATTCCCATATCTATAATGGGTATCAGGTGCCGCCATATTATGACTCCATGATCGGGAAGTTGATCACCTACGGGGACGACCGGGCGTCCGCTCTGGCTCGCATGCGCGGCGCGCTGAGCGAAATCGTTATCGATGGGATTGAGACCAATATCTCTTTACACCAGGATATCTGTAATGATGAGGCCTTTTTGAAGGGGGGAACGAATATTCATTACCTGGAGAAAAAGCTAGGAGGCGGTCGGACTTAACCGTTTGAAGCGAAAGTCACCGGGGGTGAGCGTCCCTCCCTCAAGGTTGCCCCTAGTGCAGGTTAGTTGAGAACTTTACCACATTGAATAGCCAGGAAACTCTGTTAGAGCCTCACGAGGTGCCGATCGGCCCGTGGCCTTTGCGGGTGGCCGGTGTTGTGCTGTTGTTTGCCCTGGTGGTTCAGCTTTTCTTTTATGGAATGCAGGCCCTCAGCCCGCAAGGCGCCTTGTGCCTCTGGTGGCAGCAAGGTTGTGATGCAGGCGAGACAACTGGACTACCGGCCGCGAATCTGCGCCACGTGGATTTTGTGAAAGGCACAGTGCAACCCCATCCTACGGTGGCCGGCGCGTTACTGATTAGCGGCACCATCGTCAATCATGACTTGCAGGCGCAGCGCTACCCCCGTCTGGAGGTTCAATTTTTTGATCTTGCCGGACGTATGAAGGCGGCACGGATCTTTCAGCCCGCCGAGTATTTGGAGCATACCGTTGATCGTTCGAACGGGATGCCTGCCGGTGAACCGATACCGGTACGACTGGAAGTACTGGACCCTGGTTTGCCGGTGCCCTCTTTTCAATTCAAGCTTCATTGACCTGAATACTGAAGGTTAAGCTCCGAAAAGGCCGCCTTCGTGCGACATAGGGATTTTAGGGTTGTACGCTTTATCCAAGTTGAGGGAGCAGGTATCATGTGCCTCCCTGCGTTGTCTTGATTTCACGGATTGCCATGCAAATAGGACCCTACACGGTAGGTAACGGGTTGATATTGGCGCCTATGGCGGGCGTTACCGACCGGCCATTCCGCATGCTATGCACCAGCCTCGGTGCCGGCATGGTCGTGTCGGAAATGGTGTCTGCTAACCCAGCGCTGCGCCACAGCAGGAAAACCCGCCTACGCCTGGATCATGACGGGGAGGTAGGGCCAATCTGGGTCCAGATCGCCGGTGCTGATCCAGTGCAACTGGCGCAGGCAGCCCGCTATAACGTAGACAAGGGTGCCCAGATTATCGATATCAATATGGGATGTCCCGCCAAGAAGGTTTGTAACGCCATGGCAGGATCTGCGCTATTGGGGGATGAATCCCTGGTTGGACGCATTCTGGATGCCGTGGTACATGCGGTGCCGGTTCCCGTAACGCTCAAGATTCGTACCGGCTTGGAGCCAAGTTCCCGTAATGCCCTCAGCATCGCCAGGATTGCGGAACAAAGTGGTGTTCAGGCGCTGACAATCCATGGCCGCACCCGTAGCTGTGGTTTTACCGGTCAAGCGGAGTATGAAACGATCCGGGCGGTAGCGAAGATATCGACCATTCCTGTCATCGTCAACGGCGATATTCAAGGCCCCGAACAAGCGCAACGAGTGCAACAGTATACCGGCGCCGATGCCATTATGGTGGGCCGCGCAGCGCAGGGCCGCCCATGGATCTTCCGGGAGATCGAGGCCTTCCTGACAACTGGACAACGTTTGCCGGAACCGGGGCTGGAGGAGATTGGCGCCATCCTCCGCAAGCATTTGCGTAACTTGTACGATTTTTATGGAGAGTTCATGGGCGTGCAGGTCGCCCGCAAACATGTTGCTTGGTATGTTAAAAACCGGCCGGGATCTGACGAAGTGCGTAGACGGGTTAATCAGGCAACTGTCGCGGCACAGCAGCAGCGTGTGTTGCGGGACTATTTTGAGCGGCAGATTGATTTGCGGGAGTTAGCGGCGTGAGTGATTCAACGGTTGTCAGCCAGACCGGGCCTTCCCATGGCGTGCGGCAGCGTGAAAGGCGTAAACAACCGTTGCGCAGTTGCGTGCAGGTCTCCATTGAGAATTTCTTCGACGATATTGGCGACCACCAGCCAGGCGACCTGTATAGAATGGTAATCAGCGAAGTGGAGCAGGCCATGCTAGCGTCCGTTATGCGTTATGTGAACGGCAACCAGTCACGGGCCGCGGAGGTTCTGGGTATTAATCGCAGCACGCTGCGCAAGAAGTTAAGATGTTACAAGTTGAATTGATCTTTGTCCGAGTGAACCGTTCAAACGCCGCGTTCAGGTTCCTGACCTCGGCCACTTCCCTACTTGCCGGCTGATTAGCGCTACCTCAGCACCGGTAAAATGGTTTTCCATTTGCACCGTTAGCCTGTTAGTACATTCTCGTATACAGATCCACGCAATCGTCCAAGTAAGAATAGTTAACCAAAGGGACTTTCGCCTGGTGCTCAAAATTCGAGCGCAGAATCTGAAAGAAGCGACGAGTACCGCAAGTGCGAGGTAATCCCGAGTCATCAACAGGTTCACCAATCAGCACCTGCTTCTGGCAAACTTGTAACTTATCTAATAACGACTCTATACCCTGATCACCGTC
>JAZFSS010000152.1:0-2621 GCA_036446275.1 Gammaproteobacteria bacterium
AATGCTCAAGGAATTGGCCGTAGGCGTGCTCAACGGCGTCGTGTGGGCAATAGTAGTCGGAGTTCTTGCCGCGGCTTGGTTCCAAAACTATGAAATTGGACAGGTAATAGCCGCGGCTATTGTCATTAATTTGGTCTGCGCAGCATTAGCGGGTATTAGTATCCCGCTGGTTATGCAGCGGGTTGGCATAGATCCGGCCTTGGCCGGCAGCGTGGTACTCACCACCGTTACCGATGTGGTTGGATTTCTTGCGTTTCTTGGGCTGGGGACGTTGCTGTTGCTTTAGAATCTGGAGGCTGAGATTAAAGGCTATAGGCTATAGTTTGGGATTGTGAAGCCTAAAGCCTTCGAACCGTGGCATCCCCTACTCCCCCGCCACAGTCATTTGCTCGATGAGTACCGACCCGGTGCGGATATTGCCTCTGATATCCACATCCGTACCCACGGCTACAATACCTGAAAACATGTCACGCAAATTACCGGCAATGGTTATCTCGTCCACGGGATATTGGATTTCTCCGTTCTCCACCCAAAAACCAGCAGCGCCCCGAGAATAGTCGCCGGTTACGAGTGTAACGCCATGGCCCATCAACTCTGTTATGAGAACACCACGGTTCATTTCCCGCAATAGACCCGTGAGGTCTTTGTCGCCGGAGTCTATTATTAAATTATGAACCCCACCGGCGTTACCCGTAGTTTGCATGCCGAGCTTGCGCGCCGAATAACTACTCAATACGTAACCACACAACACTCCATCTTTTACGAGGTCACGCACCTTAGTTTGCACTCCCTCGCTATCAAATGGCGCGCCACCTAGACTACCCTTTAAATGGGGTTGTTCATGAATATGAATAAAATCGGGAAAAATAGACTTGCCTAGATGATCGAGTAAAAAAGTAGCCTTGCGGTAGAGACTCGCGCCTTTAACCGCGGACACAAAATGGCCGAATAGGCCCCGTGCAACCTCCGGGGAGAACAGCACCGGCACCTGGCAGGTAGTTAGTTTACGGCCTCCCAAGCGCCGCACGGTTCGATCCGCCGCATGGCGTCCTACAATAACAGGGGTCTCTAGTTCCGTGTGAGCGCGAGCTACTGTGTACCAATAATCCCTCTGCATCCGGCCTTCCACCTCCCCCACCACTGCACAGCTGAGACTATGATGGGTGCTGGCATAGCCGCCCAGAAAACCATGGCTATTACCGTATACTTGGAGCCCCTGATGGCTGGAAAGGGTCGCCCCTTCAGAATTAGTGATACGTTCATCATACTGTCGCGCAGCATCCTCACATTCGGTAGCCAGCACGATGGCTTGCTCTGCATCTACCGTCCATGGATGACACAAATCAAGGTCAGGCACCTGTTCAACCAACATATCTTTATCGGCAAGGCCGGCACACTCGTCTTCCTGCGTATAATGCGCAATAGAACAAGCTGCTTGTACACTTTTGCGCAAGGCATTTGATTTAAAATCTGAAGTGCTCGCAGAGCCCTTGCGCTGCCCAATATAAACCGTGACGCCGATACCCCGGTCCCGGTGATACTCCAAGGTCTCCACCTCTCCCAACCGTACAGTTACTGACAACCCGGCATCGATGCTAACCGCCACCTCCGCGGAAGTTGCTCCTTGGACTTTTGCCTCATCCAGAATTTGGCTTGCCAAGCCCTCCAATTCGGACTGGTCGGGCAGGATCGGTTCAGCTATATAGGATTCCGGCGTCGACATAGTTGCTCTCTTTACCAAAGGCGGTTTATTGTACCGGCCTTGAGCCCGTGAATACACATTAAATCCCGATCTTTACTTTTCGATGAAAGACATAAAATCGCCCGACCGGGAAATTCCGAGCAAATCCCAACGTAAAAGGGATATGGCGGAGCTGCAAACCCTCGGCAAACAACTGGTAGAAATGCCGTCAAGGGTCTTTGTATCCATGGACCTGCCCGATAACTTGCGCGAAGCAGTTGAATTCGCGCGCGCCATCCGTAGTAACGAAGCACGGCGGCGGCAACTGCAATACATCGGTCGCATTATGCGTTCCGTGAATGCGGACCAGATACGTTCCCAGTTACAACGCTATAAGCACGATAAACAAACGGTTAGCCAACAGCATCATGACCTGGAAGAACTCCGGGAATCACTAATTAGTGACGGGGAAACGGCCTTGACGGAATTACTCGGCAAGTTCCCGGATGCCAATAACAAAACACTGCGTCAATTGATCCGCAACGCTCGCACCGAACACCAGCAAGACCGGTCAGGAAAGGCTTGCCGTGCCTTGTTCCGCCACCTCAGAGACCTGACAGAATCAGCAGATAAAAAAACAATCGGTTGAACCGCCAAGAACGCCCGACTCCAGGGCCACCAACAGTAGGCGCCCTTAGGCGCCAAAAGTAGGCGCCCTTAGGCGACAGTAGGCAACGCATGGAGCAGTTGCCGAAAGGCCGCCAAGAAAATAATTAGCTGTGCTAGTCGCCACTTAATCGAAAGCTGGCGTCAGTTCAATTGTTTTGTTAGATTTCACTAAACCACCAATACCAAACGAAGGCCATCATCGACTTCCTTCATATGATTTCCTTTTAATGCACCGATGCGTTCGGTTAGATAGGATTTATCCACGGTAATA
>JAZFSS010000153.1:0-2944 GCA_036446275.1 Gammaproteobacteria bacterium
TGTGCACGTCAACACCTTCACGGATTTCATGCAACGCCTGAACAAGAATATGCATGGCGATGACCCTGCCTGGCATCGATTACCGGAAAATCGGCAGCTCGCGGCCCAGTATTTACTGCTATATGAGATGTCCCTGCCCTACGGCCTGGACCTGAACAATCAAATCAACATCGACAAATCCGCGACCCGGCTGTTGATAACTATTAAGACCATGTCCACGAAAGAGGTGCTGGCCTTGGAGCAACGCGCATCACAGTGGCTACGGACCAACGAACCCCGCCTGGCAGGGTCGACGGGTAGCGGCACTACGATCATGTTCGCCCACATCGGCAAGCGCAATATTGTAAGCATGCTGAAGGGCACTACCCTGGCGCTCGTTCTAATCTCCTTGGTACTCATCGTGGCCCTGAAATCGGTGAAAATCGGCCTCATCAGCCTGTTGCCAAACCTGGTTCCCGCCGCCATGGGCTTCGGGCTGTGGGGATTATTGGTTGGCGAGGTTGGACTGGCCCTTTCCGTAGTAACCGGCATGACCCTGGGAATCGTGGTAGACGATACGGTGCATTTCCTCAGCAAGTATCTGCGCGCCAGACGCGAACATGGTTTGGGAGCCCAGGACTCGGTACGCTACGCCTTCAACAGAGTGGGCATGGCACTATGGGTGACATCGGTTGTATTGATTGTCGGTTTCCTGATCCTGTCCTTCTCCGCCTTTAAGCTGAACGCCGGTATGGGCCTGTTGACTGCGATTGTTATCGCCTTTGCGCTGATGGCGGACTATCTATTTCTGCCACCTTTATTGATGAAACTGGAGAAAAATAGTGAACAAGCTGCTACTACTGACGCTGCTGGCTAGCCTGCTGGTTTCCGGCGCATTAGCGGCCACGCCGGAGGAGGCCCGGGGCCTGGAAATCGCCATCGAGGCGGACCGGCGCGATACTGGTTTCAAAAACAGTCGCGCGGATATGCTTATGGTGCTGCAAAACCGTCAGGGGCAAACCAGCGAGCGCAGGTTACGTATAAAAACCCTGGAAGTGGAAAATGACGGCGATAAAAGCCTGAGCATCTTCGACCATCCAGCCGATATCAAAGGCACCGCCTTTTTAAGTTACACTCACTCCATAGAACCCGATGACCAATGGCTGTACCTGCCCGCCTTAAGAAGGGTAAAACGTATCTCTTCCCGCAATAAGTCAGGCCCCTTCATGGGCAGCGAGTTCGCCTACGAAGATCTGACCTCATCGGAAGTGGATAAATACACCTATAAATATCTACGGGATGAAGAACTGGAGGGGCATGCGACCTTTGTGATCGAACGTTATCCTGCCTACGAAGATTCCGGATATACACGGCAAATCGTCTGGATCGACCAGAAAATATATCAGCCTCGCAAGATCGAGTTTTACGACCGCAAGAATACCTTGCTTAAAACCTTGATACCCACGGACTATAACCAATACCTGGGTCGGTACTGGCGGCCCAATCACATGCATATGGTCAATCATCAAACCGGTAAGAGCACCCGGTTGACATGGAATAATTACCGTTTTCAGACCGGCCTTACCGAGCGGGACTTTGACCGGAACAGCCTCAAGCGTGCCCGATAGGTAACTTGGTGTTACGCCGGCGCCTGATACAAGTCTCTTGCTGGGTCGCCTTCACGGTAATTAGTTTCCCTATTCAAGCCGACGACTGGCGCGGCTATGTCTCCGCCGAGGCACGTTTGTTCCCTCACTCGGCTGCGGACCCCGAACAACACGGCGATAACCTTTCCTTCGCCGCCGAGCCGGAGTACTACCGCGAATGGGACGATGGGCGGCGTAGTTTTAGCTTTATACCTTTTGCGCGATTGGATCAGGGAGATTCGGATCGGTCTCATTTCGACGTGCGGGAGTTACTCTGGCAGTGGGTGGGTCAAAGCTGGGAACTACGCGCGGGTATCGGCAAGGTATTCTGGGGCGTTGCCGAAACCAGGCATTTGGTCGACATCATCAACCAGACCGATGCGGTTGAAAACATCGATCTGGAGGACAAGCTTGGACAACCCATGGTCGATCTGGCCTTGATACGCGATTGGGGCACCGTGGATCTATTCATACTGCCCGGTTTCCGCGAACGCACCTTCCCCGGCCCTGACGGCCGGCTGCGCAGCCAGCCCCCTGTGAAAACGAGCCGAACGCGCTATGAATCGGCCGCCAAGAAAAAGCATGTGGACTGGGCGGTGCGTTGGGCCCATAGCATTGGCGATTGGGACATCGGCACCTATTATTTCAACGGCACCAGCCGTGAACCGCTCCTGTTACCGGAAGTGAATGCCATTGGCGAGTTGGAACTTATACCCTTCTACGAACAGCTTCAGCAGTTCGGGCTGGACGTGCAGGCAACCAAGGGTGATTGGCTATGGAAACTCGAGGCAATTGCCGGAAAAGGCAAGGACGACCGCTTTGGCGCCGTGGTAGGGGGTTTCGAGTATACCTTGGTGGGGCTGCTGGAAACCCGGGCGGACCTGGGCCTGCTGGTGGAATATCTCTATGACGACCGCGGAGATAACGCACCCACGCCGTTTCAAGATGATGTATTTCTAGGCGCACGGATCACACCGAACGATGCACAATCCACCGAATTTTTATTCGGCATTTTTATAGATCCGGATAACGGCACGCGCACCTACAATCTGGAAACCAGCCGCCGCATCGGCAGCCACTGGAAACTTAGTATAGAAGCGCGCATATTTTCCAATATTCCGAAGGACGATCTCCTATTTTCGTTCCGGGATGACGATTACCTGCAAGTGGAACTGGCCCGGTATTTTTAGGGAACCTGAATAGATACCCCCGGCTAAAGTCCGGCTTCGCAGTTTTAAATAACTGTTTTTATTACTAAATACTGGGGCGTCCGTTGCCCGTTTTGCAGGACAATGCATAACCGTGCATAACCGAGTCCC
>JAZFSS010000154.1:0-6649 GCA_036446275.1 Gammaproteobacteria bacterium
CCGCACTTGTTGCCCGATTTGGTGAAAACTAAGCCGACGGATCAAGGCTGGGCCCACCAAGAACGAAATTGCCAGCGCCGTCAATGCCCCAAATATTGCCCGCAAGGTTAAGTATTGAACAACATTGAATCCGCTGTGGAACTGGCTGAGATAATCGGCAAAAAATAGCAACATTAGGCTAACCGTCTATCTCACCAGCCACGGACATCACTGCTTGCAACACCCGTTCCATGGCCATTGCACGGGAACCCTTTACAAGTAAAGCCACCCCAGGACGTAAGTCGGTCTGGAGTTCCGCTAACAAACTGGTTGATTCGCTAAAGGCCCGCCCGCCTTTGCCGAAAACAGCCGCCGCCTCGGCAGCCAGCTCACCTAGCGCATAAAGCCGGGTTACTCCTGCCGCACGTGCGCTGCGCGCGGCTTGTCGATGAAATTCCAAAGCATCTTCGCCGAGTTCCCCCATATCTCCCAGCACTAACCAGCGATCCCCGCTACTTTCCGCAAGCACCTGTAGCGCAGCTTGTAGCGAACTGGGATTGGCGTTGTAGGTGTCATCAATGACCGTTACTTCCGCGGGCAATTTATGGATACACAACCGTCCGCCCAGGGGTTGCACGGACTGCAGCCCTTGTTTTACCTCTTTCAATGTCGCTCCTGCGACTATACAGGCAGCTGCAGCCGCCAAGGCGTTAAGCGCATTATGGCGACCGGGTAACGACAAAGTTACTTTAGTTTCTTCACCGCCGACGCTAATGTGTAAATGGTTCCCGGCACTGCCTGGCTGCCATTCACCCCACACGTCCGCGCTACGGCTCATACCGAAGGTCTGAATAGAACGCGAACCGGCAAGTTCTTTCCAAAGGGGGGCAAACGGATCATCGGCGTTGATCACCGCCACGCCATCAGACGCCAAGCCCAATAATAATTCGCCCTTCGAACGAGCCACGCCTTCCAGGCTGCCAAATCCCTGCAAATGTGCGGCTGCCGCATTGGTAATTATGCCGATCGTGGGATGAGCAATAGCCGCCAAGTTGGCGATCTCGCCGGGATGGTTCGCACCCAGTTCTATTATTGCAAATTGATCGGCGGGACCCAATCGGAACAGGGTCATGGGAACGCCGATCTCGTTATTCAAATTGCCCTTGGTAACCAGAACTTGTCCACGACAACCGAGAATAGCGGCGCATAATTCCTTAACGGTTGTTTTTCCGTTAGAGCCGGTTACTCCGATCACCGGCAGGGAAAACCGTTTGCGCCAGTGATGTGCGAGTTCTCCCAGCGCCAACCGGGTATCCGGGACGGACAAATACGGTATCGTCGTTTCAACCGGCTGACTGACTGCAGCGGCAGCAGCGCCGCGGTCCCACGCCTGATCTAGAAAGGCGTGGCCGTCGAAATTCGGGCCGCGCAGCGCCACAAACAAGTTGCCTTTTTCCAGACTTCGGCTGTCCGTACTCACGCCGCTGAACTCCGCGTTCGGACCTGACTGTCGCGCACTTAGGACTTGAGCGGCCTCAGATAGCTGCATGGCCATCATGGTTGGTCCTTGCCAAAAAGCGCCGCAACACTACGGCGGTCATCAAAGGGAAGTAGCTGGTTGCCGATCTCCTGATAAGTTTCATGTCCTTTGCCGGCAACCAACACCACATCCGAGCCATCGGCGCTATCCACTGCCCGGCGAATGGCGGCAGCTCGATCATGTTCGACCAGCACGGCACTCGGTACTGATATGCCACTCAAGATATCTGCAACGATTTCCTGAGGGTCCTCCCGGCGCGGGTTGTCATCAGTAAGAATTACTCGATCGGCTAACTTCTCAGCACAAGCACCCATTAACGAGCGCTTGCCCGGATCCCGCTCGCCACCGGCTCCAAAAACACACCACAGCGAGCCACGACAAACCTGCCGCAACGCAATTAGTGCGTACTCCAGTGCTTGGGGTGTATGAGCGTAATCCACGATCACCAGTGGTTGCCCGGACTCGCCTCCAAAGCGTTCCATGCGCCCGGGCACGGTTTTGACGTGGCTCATAAGCTCCAAGGCATCTGTTAGCGGGATACCGCACGCTAGCACCACACCTAAGGTTCCCAATAAGTTGCGCGCATTGAATTCTCCTAACAGCGCACTTTTCAATGTGCCGGAACCCCAGGATGTACCGATGTCCATACGGATTCCCGTTGCGTCCATTTGTAGCGCTTGACCCATTACCGAGCGAAACTCTGTTCTAGCTTTGATCCAACTTGGAACACCTGCCAATCCGTAGGCAATTACCCCAGCGTGGTCCGGTAAGGCCGCAACCAGCTCCCGGCTAAAAGGGTCGTCGGTATTGAGTACCGCCGTGTTTAATCCAGGCTGCTCGAACAACCTGCGCTTGGCGCGACCGTAGGCTTCCAGGTCACCGTGATAGTCCAAGTGGTCTCGACCTAGATTGGTAAACAATGCTACGTCAAACTCTGTACCGCTAACGCGCCCTTGGTCCAAAGCATGGGAGGAAACTTCCAACACTACATGGCGAAGCCCCTGATCCCGAAAACCGGCCAGATGACTCTGCAAAGTAAGCGCATCAGGCGTGGTATGCGCCCCCGCTTCAAGCTGTCCGTAGATTCCGTAGCCTAGTGTTCCGAGCAGCCCGCATGACGAATCCAGCCCTGCTAACGCGTGCGCGATGAAGTGGCTACAGGAAGTTTTGCCATCGGTACCGGCGACGCCGATTACGCTCAGATCATGAGAAGGATGGCCAAAAAAACGGCTCGCGATGACCCCGGCTTTGGCCCCCAGAGAAGTGATCTCTAATGCGGGGATAGCAAGAGAATTATCGATTGCAGGCAAACCCGGCGCGGGTTCCCAAACTACCGCAACCGCGCCCGCACGCACGGCATCAGCAGTGAACGCCAGTCCATGCTGTTGTTTCCCTGCGCAAGCAAGAAACAGATCCCCCGGCTGTACACGACGACTGTCCATGGCCAGCCCATAAACAAATAGTTCCTGGTTCGGCGGCACCGTCACCAGATCCCCCAGCAACTCGCTGAGCCTCCAAGTGGGTTGCATGGACTCCGCCGCCATCATGCGGGGTTCCCCAAACTCGCATGTAATTGTGTAGGTACTTGTGGCACTACTCGATCCGGGGCAATGTTCATGAGCCGAAGCGCGCCGGCCATGACACGTGAAAACACCGGCGCGGCTACTTGCCCTCCATAGTATTGACCATTGCTAGGCTCATGGATCACAACCACGGTAACGAGCCGTGGATTACTAGCCGGCGCGAGTCCTGCAAATATAGCCGAGTAGCGGTCACCGGCATAGCCACCGTCAACGGCTTTTCTAACCGTTCCGGTTTTGCCGGCAACCCGATACCCGGGTATCTGGGCTCGCTTCCCTGTGCCACCCTCTCCTACCGCCAACTCCAGCATGGCACGTACTTGCTGAGCGGAAGTCGCGGAAATAATTCGCTCACCGACCGGAATATTTTCCTGGCGCACAAAACTTACAGGCCTCCGGCGACCGTCCGCGGCCAACATTGCATAGCTTTGCGCAAGCTGCAGGCAGGTCACCGATAAGCCATAGCCGAAAGACAGGGTCGCGAGCTCGATGTCATCCCAACTCTCAAAGTGCGTCAAGAGTCCCGCCGCTTCACCCGGGAAACTGCTGCCGGTACTGGTGCCGAAGCCCACCCGGCTCAACAGTGACCAGAATCCCTCCGGCGACATTGATAAAGCAATCTTGCTGGCCCCCACGTTGCTGGATTTCTGGATTACACCGCTGACATTTAAGACTCCAAAATCTCGTACATCTCGTACCGTGTTCAACCCGACTGCAAGTATCCCCGGCGAGGTATCAATGGGTGTGTTGGGACTGTAATGGCCGCTTTCCAGGGCGTACGCTATGGTGAGCGGCTTAAGGGCGGAGCCGGGCTCGAACACGTCGGTGATCGCGCGGTTACGCACAGCCGCACTTTTTTTCCGGTGCCGGTTATTAGGATTGTAAGACGGTTGATTAACCACCGCCAATATCTCTCCCGTGCGCACATCCAAGGTAACCACCGACCCGGAGCGTGCGCGGTGTGCCTGCACGGCGGCCTTCAGTTCCCGGTACGCCAAATACTGGATGCGCCTGTCAATGGTCAGCACCAATTCCCGCCCCGGGCGCCGCGTCCGGATACTTTCGACATCCTTAACGACGTGCCGGTGGCCGTCTATCAGCACGCGTTTAGCGCCTGATCGTCCCTGCAACCACTCGTCGTACGCCAGTTCCATGCCTTCTTGGCCTGCATCGTCGATATTAGTAAATCCCACCACATGGCCCATCACTTCGCCTGCCGGATAATAACGCCGGTATTCCCGTTGTAAATACACCCCCGGTATCTTGGCATTGCGCACTTGCCGGGCAAGTGCCGGGTCCACGTGCCGCCGCAGATAAACAAACTCACGACTGTCTTGTTTTGCCAGCAATCGCCGCAGGCTCTCAAGTTTTAGGTCTAGCAGTTTTGCCAGCACAGGGTGAAGTTTTACAACGGAGTTTAACTGCTTGGGATTGGCCCACACAGAATCAATCGGGGTACTGATCGCAAGTGGCTCCCCATGGCGATCAAGAATCATGCCACGGTGCGCAGGCATTTTAACGACACGCAGATGCCGCGCTTCCGCCTGGTTTTGCAGGAAACCCTTATTCAGTACTTGAAGGTCCACCGCACGACCAGCCACAACCGTATACGCAATCGCAAACAGTGCTAGTACAAGGCAACGCCGGCCAGGACGGACGCATAGAGATTTTCGTGTACTCATGGGCGCACAATTACCAGGGAATCAGGCGCTGGAATAACCATTTTAAGCTGCCGACGTGACAATAATTCCACCCGCCCATGGGTGGCCCAGGTGCTTTCCTCCAATTGCAGCTGACCCCATTCCGTATCCATACGGTCCTGTGTCCCTTCAAGCTGTTGCAGCTCGGCAAACAGACCACGAGTCTGATGTTTTGCATAAACCACAGCCAGGGCCGATATAAGCACGCTTGCAACCAACAACGACAAGCTAGTCCAGAAACTCTTCATGCCAGCTTCTCCGCTACCCGCAACACAGCGCTACGCGCCCGCGGGTTGGCGGCAATTTCTTCAGGACAGGGGAATATCGGCTTACCTACCGGGCGCAATCTGCCCTTGCCGGGAACTCCCTGCACCGGCAAATCCAGGGGCAACTCTTCTCCCTTCGATTCCCTACGAATGAACTGTTTGACAATGCGGTCTTCCAAGGAATGAAAACTAATAACCACCAACCGTCCCAATGGCGCCAAAATGTGCACAATTTGCTGCAGCGCGGCGTTGAGTTCCTCTAACTCACGATTGATATAGATGCGGATTGCTTGAAAGCTGCGTGTCGCCGGGTGCTTTTTGCCCTCTCGTTTCGGGACGGCACCAGCGATGAGTTCCGCCAATTGGGTAGTGGTAGTGATTGGAATTTCGTTGCGCGATAGCACGATCGCCTTAGCGATGCGCCGTGCATAACGTTCTTCACCAAGGGACCGTAAGACCTTCTCGATCTCTATTTGCGTGGCCTGTGCCAGCCACTGTGCTGCACTGATCCCCGTGTCGGGGTCCATTCTCATATCCAGTGGGCCCTCGGCGCCAAAACTGAAACCACGGCGGCAATCATCCAGCTGAGGAGAAGACACACCGAGATCCAATAACACGCCGTTAAGCTCACCCGAAATTCCCAGCTTCTCCGTCAAGCGCTGCAACATTGCGTAGCTGCCCCGTTGTACGGTTACACGCGAATCCTTTGCAATTGTTTCCTCGGCCACACGAATCGCCTCTGGATCTTTGTCGACCACTACCAACCGTCCATCTGCATTAAGGCGCTGAAGGATAGCCTGTGCGTGGCCACCACGACCAAACGTGCCATCCAGGTAAATTCCCCCTGTCTGCACATTCAGACCTTGTAATACCTCTCTCGTTAATACCGGTCGGTGGGCGTACTCCTTCGGCACGAAGCTTAAAGATTCAATGAATCCAACGGGTCCGGTAAATCGGAACCGTTTTCTTCGTCAGCACGCCATTGTTCACAACCTTGCTCCCAAATTTCCTCGTTCCAAATTTCAAACTTGTGGCCCAATCCAGCCAAAACGACTCGCTTGTCCAGCTTGGCAAACTCCCGTAGTCGTGGTGGAATAAGGATCCGTCCATGGCCATCCAATTCCACTTCCGCTGCACGGCCAAGCAGCATGCGCTGCAGTTGCCGGGTCCTGCGGGACCGGTTGGGAAGCCGCATTACTTTACGTTCGATTTCCTCCCATTCAGGACGGGGGTATAGCAGCAAGCAACCATCATCATGTACGGTAATGACCATGCAGCCTTCGCAACGCTGCACCAGGGTGTCCCGATACCGCGTCGGTAAGGCCATCCGGCCCTTCGCGTCCAGATTGATCGTGCTGCCACCTCGAAACACCTACTCCCCCGTTCGCGTCGATTTTTCCCATTTTGTACCACTTCTTCCCACGCCGACACACTATAGAGATCGGGACGAGAGAAAGTCAAGAAAAATGCGGTGAATAAACAAAAAATCTCCCTGTCCAGACAGCCACTTAGATGGCCACATCCGGCTGGCATAAGAGAACCATTGGAATGCAATCCAGGGCAAGATAAGTAAATCAGAATGTT
>JAZFSS010000155.1:0-6976 GCA_036446275.1 Gammaproteobacteria bacterium
ATCAGATTTGCAAGGTATTTCGCCAAGGGGAGCATGGGCGCTTGCATAATCCGGAGTTCACTATGCTGGAGTGGTATCGCCCCGGTTATGACCATCACGATCTGATGGATGAAGTAGAAGCACTATTACGGGTTGTGCTGGCAGGGTTGATGGACCTTCCTGCAACGCACCGTTGCACCTATCGTGAATTGTTTCAGCGTTATGTGAATGTGGATCCGTTCTGCGATGATGTCAGCTTGCTGCAGTCCCGAATTCGCGAACAGGGTTTGGAATTACCGCTGGGATTAGGTGACGATCAGCCGGACGCCTGGAGGGATTTTTTGTTAACTCACGTGATCGAACCCCGGTTGCCGGAACGGCCTGTGTTCGTGTACGACTTCCCGGTCAGCCAGGCGGCACTGGCGCGGGTGAGGGCTGGAGATCCACCCGTGGCAGAGCGTTTCGAGCTGTATGTAAACGGGGTGGAACTTGCCAATGGGTATCACGAATTAACCAATAGCGAAGAGCAGCGTGAAAGGATGGAGCGCGATGTAAAGGTTCGACAAAAGGAAGGGCTGTCTTGCGTAGCAACGGATCAACGGCTGCTTAGTGCCCTTGACGCAGGGTTGCCCGACTGTGCCGGGGTTGCCGTGGGTATTGACCGGCTCATCATGATGGCCGCCGGCGCACCCGGCATCCAGGAAGTCATCTCATTTCCCGTCGACAGGGCCTAAACAGTAGATTCAACGCGAGAACCGGAGGGGATACGATTGGCGAATATTCGTGTGGTGCTGGTGGAAACCAGTCATCCAGGCAACATCGGGGCTGCGGCACGGGCCATGAAGAATATGTGCCTGGAGGAACTGGTGTTGGTGAATCCACACGTGTTTCCCAGCGCGGATGCCACCGCCCGGGCGTCCGGGGCCGATGATATTCTGAGCCGGGCAAGGGTAGTGGAGAACCTGGATCAAGCCATTCAAGGCTGTGGTTTGGTGGTGGCGTGCAGCGCACGGCCGCGCACCATTTCATGGCAACCCCTGCAACCCCGCGCCTGCGCGGAACTACTGGTTCGAGCCAGCGCAACCGCGCCTGCCGCAATCGTATTTGGCCGGGAGAGGGCCGGTCTGAGTAACGCGGAGGTGGATCGGTGTCAGCATCTAGTGGCCATTCCCAGTAATCCCGATTATCCATCCCTTAACTTGGGCGCGGCGGTTCAGGTGATGGCCTATGAGATATTGATGGCTGGCGGTGAGGTTGAGCCCGTGCAATCCGAACAGAAGCATCCTCCCGCGACGTCCGATGAGATGGAACGGTTCTTTACCCACCTGGAGGAAACACTTACGGACCTGGAGTTCTTGGATCCCGACAATCCGCGCCAACTGATGCGCCGGTTGCGGCGGGTCTTTCATCGCGCACGAATTGATACCAATGAGCTGAGTATGCTGCGGGGGATATTGACGGCTGCGCAGCGGAAATCAAGGGGTAGGTCGGGTTAGCGAAGCGTAACCCGACATATCGTATTCGTTGGGTTACGGCCAATCGGCCTAACCCAACCTACCAGCATCAGCCCCCATAAAGCGCCAGGGGAACACGCTAACATTACTGGGCGCGGCTCAAGACGGCCGGTTCATCCCCGCATATGCGGGGAACACATTATATATCAAAGGAAAAAGTTATTATAAAACGCGGATTCAACTTTGAAGTGCAACAGTTAACGAAGTCCTGGTATTAAAGAAGACTTCATAGGGTGTCCGATAGCCCAGCGATTTTCTCGGACGGTGGTTGAGTTTATTCATGGCCTTTTCGATCTCACGTTGACATCTATTTGCCCGTATTGCAAAAAGATCATGGAAACACGTTCTTTCATAGCGATGGGTTTTAGTGGAATAAATGTCATGACGTCCTTGTAGCAGGACCGCTATTTCAGTAATTGAAAAGTACCAATACGCGCAGCCTTTTTATCGAATGTTACCGTCGATGCGCGCCTACCTCGTACTACGCGCCCTCGCTTCGCTCTCCTTGGCGCACAGCGACGGTCAAAAGGCTTCAGCCAAAGGCCTTAGCGGGGCCTAAGGATCTGCGAACCAGTATCAAGCCGCAGCCGAAGGCTTTAGACTTGCGACCGCTAGTGCTTTTATTTCTCTCCTGCGAGCGACAGAACTTCTTCTATCAAAACAGGCGACAAATGATAACCCCGGGATTGCAATATCTTCAGCGACGGCTCAACCTGACTTAGCCTGCCGATCTGCTTGGCTTTAAGCAAAACACCTGCAGTACCAACAACCTTTAATCCAACGAGCTTTGCTGCTCGCCGAGCCAGCTTGTCATCCATCAATACCGGGCAACCCTGTCTCATCGCCAGGGTGATCGCGGCGCATTCACCCTCGCCTAGAGATGGTGGTAACGATTCCAGAAAATCCGAATCACAACGTTCTACAGTCAGCCAACGCTTGTCAATCGCTGACTGAATATGCAATGCGTCAGGCCGGGCAGGATTACGCAAACACTCGGCTAAGACTTGTTCAGGCACCAATACCCGGCCTAGTACGTCAGGAAAAAGATCGAATCCTTTCAAATGACCGAACGCAATTAAAGGTCCGGCATCTGCGACAACCATGTCAGCCAATAGTGTCTAACTCCTCCTGTAGTTCTCCCGGCGAATAATTCACGCTCGGGATACCCCACTTGGCCAAAAGCTCCGTGAATTCAGCCACTGAAAAACTTGCAAACTTTGCAGCCTTACCAAGGCTCATCACCTCTTCGGTGTAGAGCTTGACCGCCAATGCCGGGAGTATTCCTGTCTCTAGGACAACATCATCAAAAGGGACAGCGACGAATACCGGCCTGCCGTGCTTGGTCACGACAGACAAATGACCGGATTCGGCATCCCGTATCAGCTCACCGGTACGTTCACGTAAGTCTCTGACTGTAAAGGTATCCATCAGGTCACCCTCTAATTTGTTCTATCAAATGATAGCACAAATATCAGGTTTTACCAGTCATGGCCGGGCTAGGGAAAGAGGGATAATTAGGATAGCCATCATCAGCTCGCGCGGGTTGTAGTAGGAAATTTTCAGTGCATAGCTGCCGTCACTGAGTACTTCGCCTTTCTGCTGTGGATGCCATTGTTCATCAGCGACCCAGCGGGTGGCGCCCAGGGTGAAGTGCAGTGGTGCGACTTAATAGCTCCGGATGACGGATGTGTATTTCGGTTACCCGGAAAAGATGCCGTAAGAAGAGCCCAGTTGTTTATCTAGCGCCTGCGGGCTGATGCGTTTGGCTTGCTTGCCCATTTCAACGACGGGGTGCAGGCGGTCCAGCGAGAGTGTACGAATTTCTTTCTCTCGATGACACCATGCATCGAGGTACCAGTTACTGCGGTAGTAGACCATGCGTTGTGGCTAGATAATGCGTTCGGTGGTCTCGTCTCGTTCGCGTCCACGGTACAACACTTTCAGCTGTGTCGTCGCCGGAAACCAGCCGGTTCGATGTCGTTGATCCAGCAGCATTTGATCAGCCCCCATAAAGCGCCAGGGGATCGTCGGGGTTTACGTTGTCCATAAACGGAATGCGGCGATCGTTGTGGGTGACCTGATACACGCAGCCCATCCAGTTGCCTACGACTGCTTCGGCGGTATCGTGCCAGGTATTGTCGATCCTGTTTGCTACCAGGTCTTCAGGAAATTCGGGAACCTTGTTGCCCTGTCCCAGGGCAGTCTCAACTTGAGCGCGGTATTCTTGTAACAAGGCTTGCTCCCGCGCGCGGAAATAGTTTTTCGGCAAAGGTGGATAGTCGTCTCGATTGCCGCGCGCATATTCGCTGACTTCACGCTTATATTCCTTCAGTAAGGAAACCGTATCGTATTCCGGATGCCCCTGGAACAAGACCAATCGCAAGCCATCGGCACTGGTGGCCAGATGTACGCCGATTTCGTTGCTCGCCACCAGTACATGTAATCCGGCGGCATCAAATTGTTCCGGCGTTACCGCGTTCCAACGGGAATGGGGCACATCGAACTGGGTATTCACGTCGTTGACCAGTGGATGATGTTGGTCCACCGCCCGGTGGCTGAATACCCCCCAAGTTTTGTCGGGCTGTGGAATACGCTTCTGTCCATAGTGGAACTGCAATACTGCATGGGTCGCCAGGCAGGAACAAAGCGTGGAGGTTACATTCTCCAATGCCCAGTCAAATACGCTAATCAATGGATTCCAAAAAGATTGGTTGGCGAGCTCCGGTCCCACCACGTTGGCGCCGGTAACGATTAGTGCATCCAGTCCTTCTTCCTGTATCTTCTCAAAGGGCTCATAGTACTGATCGATATGTGCTTGGGCTTGCGGTCCCCGCTCAAGTTCCGGTAGCGTAAACGGATGCACATAAAACTGTGCAATAGGATTGCTCTCGCCCACGAGCCGGAAAAACTGTCGCTCGGTTGCCGCAAGTGCCGCGTCGGGCATCATGTTCAACAAACCGAAATGAAGTTCGCGGATGTCTTGATGTTGCGCGCGGTCCGCGGGCAACACCTGGATACCTTCTTCACGCAGCCGGTCAAAGGAGGGTAATGCGTTGTGTGCGATAAGCGGCATTAGTACTCCTTCAGCCATTCCGCCCTACAGCGGTTTCCAGCAGTTCCAGAAAGTCCGCTTCATCCCGCACCTGGGCAACCTCCTGTGAAGTCACCCGGTAGCCATGGGGTTTGGCGATGGCTTCGTAACGGGGGATGCGGGCGCGGAACAAGCGCGGGAATACCCAACGCGTGAACGAGTCCGGGTCCATCTGTGCGGCGAACTGCAGGCCCTGTTCCTTAAGGTAGACTTGCAATTGCTCCTGTAAAAATTCCGGTCTGTAATAGAGTGGTTTGGGATCGTCTTGTGCCCGATTAATGAGCTTTTCTTCCTCTTCAGCATCGGTTACTTGGATATAGAGAATCAAGGTATGTTTTGCCAACAGCTCGATGGCCGATGGCTCATCTAATTCACATAGGCTCCCGCCCGCATCGTTCACAAAATGCTGGTAGCCGTAGATTTCTTGCGCTTTGCGAATAAATTCCGGCACATCCCCCATGGCGGCGATCTCAGCCTCACGGTACAGGGCCTGCCGGCGCAAAAAATCTTCCTGGGGTACACCGCCTAGTTCCGGATTCCCGAGTTTACCGACGAAACTCAGTACAGGTCCGAGATCGCTCACCTTGATGTTGTTGCGGATGTAGATCCAATCCCGTCGCAGCAAGTCGCTTAAAAACGGTACCTGCATCGCCTGCTGCTTGATGAGGTCCAAGATCGGTTCATCCAGATAGCGGGTTCCAATTCTGTAGTCACCGGAATAATGAAACCAGTCGTACCGGCACAACACGGCAGAGAGGTGGGTTTTACCCACCCCCGACATGCCAAGTAGCGTTATGCGCTTATTCGTCCAAGCGCGGAATTGTTCGATATTGAATTTCACCGCAGGGTCTCGGAGTGAATGTATGGGGTAGCATTATCCAGCATTCGTCATGATTCGGGAATAGCTGAACGAGTAAGCCCCTGGGCCGGGCAAATCCGCATGGCGGCGCCCCGTGCGCAATACGATTGCCGGAAGAATGTAGTAGTCTAAGCGGATACCCCATCCATCTGGAATGCCCCATGTTCTCCCGTATTCGAGAAGATATTAAATGCGTATTTGATCGTGACCCGGCAGCCCGCAATACCTGGGAAGTGTTGACTACTTATCCAGGGGTGCATGCACTAATCTTTCACCGGAGCAGCCACTTTTTGTGGAACCTTCGGCTCAAGTGGCTGGCCCGGCTGATGTCCACGATTGCCCGATGGTTGACCGGTATCGAAATCCATCCAGGGGCATCTATCGGCCACCGCTTCTTTATTGATCATGGTATGGGCGTGGTGATCGGCGAGACCGCGCAAATTGGAGATGATTGCACCTTGTACCATGGCGTGACCTTGGGTGGCACTAGTTGGCGGAAGGGTAAACGGCACCCTACCTTGGCGAACAACGTGGTAGTTGGCGCGGGAGCGAAGGTGCTCGGGCCCATTTATATCGCCGACGGGGTACGGGTCGGGTCCAACGCGGTAGTACTTCACGATGTGAAGGCGAATGCCACAGTAGTGGGTGTTCCAGGTCGCGTGGTCGGCGGGGATGACCTCCCCGGTCATGAAAAGCGCCAGGCCGTGGCCCAAAAAATGGGATTTGATGCCTACGGCGCCACTAGCGACATGCCCGATCCGGTGGCGGTCGCCGTGAATCGGATCTTGGACCACATTCATGTCATGGACCAGCGCCTCGAGGATATGTGTAAGGGCTTGAAAAGCCTGGGGGCTGAGGTGACGGACATACAGTTGCCGGAGCTGGATTCAGTGGAACTTAGGGAAGGCACGGAAGAGCAATTCAAGGTAGAAGATCCGGAGGATGGTACTAAGTAAAAAGGGGCAGATTTTCCCAACCTGCTAATACTTGACTATTTTAGTTGGTTATGGCATCGTTAGGATCATATTTCCGATAGTATTCCGGTGGTTTTTCATGAAGTTAACAACTAAAGGACGCTACGGCGTAACGGCCATGCTGGATTTGGCCTTGAATGCCGGCGATGGCCCCGTAACGCTGGCTGCGATCGCCCGTCGTCAGGGCATCTCCCTGTCCTATTTGGAACAACTATTTACCCGCTTACGCAAACAGGAATTGGTGGTTAGTGCGCGGGGGCCCGGTGGTGGTTATTCATTGTGTAAACCGGCCCATGAGATCGCTGTTGGAGACGTGATTATCGCAGTGGATGAAAAGGTAGATGCGGCGGGTTGTAATGACCGCCGCAATTGTGACTCGGATACACGTTGCTTGACCCACGATCTATGGCACGAATTAAGCAAAAGTATACGCGACTTTTTAAATAGCATCAGCCTGGGCGAACTGCTTGAAGAAAGAAACGTCCTGGACGTAGCGTGTCGCCAGAATAGTCGCAAGCAGCAGGTCGGCAAGACTGCTGAGAATGGGACGCGCCAGGCT
>JAZFSS010000156.1:0-3661 GCA_036446275.1 Gammaproteobacteria bacterium
TCCTGTGCCGCGGCCAGGATTGTGCCGTCCTGAACAATTGCAGCGGCGCTATCGTGGTAAAAGGCAGATATACCAAGAATATTCATTGCGGTTAAAACACTATCAGTACTAATGGAGGAGTGATCGAGTTAAATATTTCGGCAACAACAATCAGAATCTGAAGCAGGAAGGCCTGCCAGCCTCCAGATTGAAGGCGCGATCATACTGTCAAAGACCGGTGACATACAGTTCTTGTGATAATATTACCAGCTGTTGGCCTTCTAATCGGCTGTAAAATCCCCCTAGACAGCGCGGTTCGCGGCGCTGGCCGTACGATTGAATCCGGGCTATCTCCCTTCTTGAAGTTGCTTGGCATCTGCCGGGCTGGCATAAGTTGTGCGCCCGGCCGAAGGTCTTCAGGTCTTGCTCAAGGCGCCGGCGGGATTCCCCAAGCCAATGTATTAGAAAAAGAATAACACAGAAGATCGCCTGTTGCCCAGGCTTGCAGCCAAGTCGTAAAAGCGCGAAACAGGGCTCAAGCCCGGCGCGACGAATGCCGTTAACCGGTCGGTAAGGCCGAGTTCCCACAATAGTTCTCTGCCTTTGTTAATTGTCCGCCTGTAGTGAGCGTTTGGAGCGTGGCATGGCGGATGGTCCGCATACAGAGCCATGGGTGCTGCAAACTTTATGGTTCAGTAGCCTTGGATCCAGAGCAGTCTCTTTTGAAGCTACAAAATAAAATATTACTGTTATTGGTCCCGTTGACTGTAGTTCCCCTGCTGGTGTTGGGATGGTTCGCCTATTCCCAGTTATTTGAGACAGCCAAAGAAAGGACCTTCGGTCAAATGACGACCTTGTTGCATCAGGTCCACTTACGGACCGAATCGCAGATACGTACAGCTAGGGCAAATACCATTTTGTTTGCCAGCGGCTCCCTGGTGGAACGGTATGTCGCAGCCCAAGACGATACTCTATCGAAGACGGAGTTGCATGAACAGTTGTTAAAAGAGTTCTTTAGTTATCAGCTTGCTTATCCTGAATACTATGAGATGCGCCTTATTCGCGCGGATGGTGTGGAAGAGTTGCGTAGCGTATTAGGTAAGTATCCCAACAAAGAAAAGAACGAGAGGTCAACCAACCATTTTCTCGAGATGACTCAAAACGTTGATAGCATCTACGCCGCTTACTTTCTTAACCCTGACAATAATGAGCCGGCGCTATTGGTCAGTAAGTCTTTATATGTTGGCGATAATATAAATGGCGCTGCTGGTGAGGGCCGCAGTTTATGGGGTTTCCTGGCCCTTACGGTGAGTTTACAGTTTTTGGAGGAGCAGGTTGAAGCGGATGGAATTGGCAGGCGCGGCTATCTGTTCCTGGTCGATGATCGGGGGAATGTCCTATTCAAGCCAAAAATCTCTACGCTTGAAGATAGGTTGCCTGAACCTTTCTTGAAAGATCTTCAGCGGACCGCGCTGGAGTCCGAGGTGTTGACCGCCCCATATGATCGAGGGTTAGGCTATTTTTATGGTAATAAATTGCATGATCGGATGTGGATGTATGCGATTCTGCCCGAAGGAGAGCTTTTGACGGAAAGCCGACGGCTCAGGTTTATAGTCGCGGCAATTACGTTAATGGCAATGGTCGTTACCATTGCGTTCCTGTTTGGGTTTTTAAAAATGCTGGTTATAAAGCCTATACGCCAATTGAGTAATGCGGCTCGGGAAGTAGGCCGTGGTCGGGTGCAGGTATCAGTCGAAATTAATACCAAAGATGAAATCGGCGAGTTAGCCCGGTCATTCCAAGAAATGGGAACCAATCTCGACAAGTATCACGAACAGGTTAAGTATCTTGCCTATCACGACAACCTTACCGGCCTGCCAAACCGGGCGATGTTTAACGAGTATCTGCGCCATGCTATTGCAGAGGCCCGCCGTGGTCTTCAGGAAGTTGCCGTGTTGTTCCTCGATCTGGATAATTTCAAGCGAATCAACGACAGCCTAGGTCATGATACCGGAGATAGGTTACTGGAGGAATTTTCCGATCGCGTCTTGAGATGCATTCGCAGATCAGATGTGGTTGGCCGGAATGCTCCGGGTGAAGCGACCGAGGTACTGGCACGCTGGGCAGGAGATGAGTTTATCGTCCTTTTACCGCGTCCAAGCGGCTCTGTCGAGGCGCAAAGAGTTGCCAAGCGAATACTGACTGAGGTGGCTCAGCCCTTCAAGGTAGGACGCCATGAGTGTTCAATCAGCACCAGTATAGGGATTGCCATATTTCCAAACGATGGCGTTAGCGATGATAAGTTAGTAAAAAGCGCTGATGTAGCGATGTATCATGCCAAAAAGCTGGGAAGAAATAACTTTCAGTTTTTCTCCAAAACTCTCAATCAGGAAATGATCCAGCGGCTTACCTTAGAGAATAAGCTTCATCGTGCAGTGGAGAAAAAAGAGTTTGCTTTGGTGTTCCAGCCCCAGTTCGATGCCACCACTGGGGCCGTGGTGGCGGCGGAGGCGTTACTGCGATGGAGGGAAATGGACTTAGGGCCAATATCGCCAAGTATTTTCATTCCTATTGCTGAAGAGAGTGGGCTGATCGTTCCTATTACGGAGTGGGTGCTCAGGGAGGCATGCAGGAAGGCCGCGGAATGGAATATTATGGGGTATCGGGATTTAGTAATGTCGGTGAATATTTCCGGCGTGCATACGAGTCGTGGAGATCTTGAAGAGCTTGTGGAAACGACATTGAAGTCTACTGGGCTGCCGGCAAGCCAACTGGAGTTAGAGCTTACAGAAACAAGTATTATGGAAGATCCGGAACAGGCAGCCCTGATATTGGACCGGTTAAAAGATATTGGAGTGAAGCTGGCGTTAGATGACTTTGGAACCGGGTATTCATCGCTGAGCCAGTTAAAGAGGCTTCCTATCGACAAACTAAAGATTGACCAAAGCTTTATCCGGGATATGGAAAACGATTCCGATGGAGATGCCATTGTTTCCGCAATTATCGCGATGTCCCATAGCCTGAACCTGCAAGTCATTGCGGAAGGGGTGGAAAATGAGCAGCAGCTCTCGTTATTGAGGCGTAAGGGCTGCGACTTATTGCAGGGATTTTATTGTTCTGAACCGTTGAATGCTGCAGATCTAACCAAATTATTGCGCGATGAAGTGATTAAAAGTGCCTAGGGTCTCCCTATGAGCCCCAATGATTTGCGTGCCAGACGCTTTAACGGGTATTCCATCAAACAACAAGACGCCAAACTGAGCCGCCATCCTTAATTCCCGACTCTTGTAATCTATTTACGTTTTCCTATTTAGGATGTTCCACCACATCTGTGCCCGGCACCAATTCGTCTCTGTCCTCATCAGATAATTCATGGATTGCCGTGCCGATCGCCATCCAGCTAATCCTCCCCCAAGTGATATTAGAGCTGGCCCAGGTATTAAAACGCAGGATACAATGATCTGGATGAATCTCTTCTACATTAGAATTGATTCGAAGTTCATTGTCTGGTGCAACATCCAGGGCAATAATTCCAAGTTGTATGTGGGGGTTTCGTTTATAAGGAGGATTAAAGTCTACCCTGATGGTATGCGGGCTCGACGCGTCGATGTTATGAATCTGAACATGGCCGGTTTGCACAAGCATGTGAATTCCCCCTTTACGTTATCGATATAGAATGGGT
>JAZFSS010000157.1:0-3673 GCA_036446275.1 Gammaproteobacteria bacterium
TTGCGGGATATGCTTTGCAAGCCGGACCTGGAACAGTTCGCACAGCGAATCACTTCGGACTACGATTTAACGGCCCTCGACAGCGAGGATACGGAGCGATACGTTCGCCATCGTATCAAGGTGGCCGGAGGGCTCGCCGACATCTTCGAAGACCAGGCATGCCGGTCTGTATATGAGCACACGGGCGGCGTTCCCCGGCTTATCAATCTAATCTGCGATACCGCCCTGGTATACGGCTACGCGGAACAGGCAAAGACCATTTCAACAAATATGATTGAAGAAGTGGTCAAGGATAAACACCGGGGTGGACTGTTTCCAGGGCCTAATCCAGCCGCAAGCACGGGGTAGGACCGGCCCCCGGCCGGGAAGGTTTGGGTTCCCCGCGTACCCGGAAGAGCATGGGCATAAAAGGCGCGGGTCCTACGATGACGGAGAACGGATCAAACCGGTGAAGGCAACCCGACTACAGCTCAGTTGCTGGGTATTGTCCGCTTTATGGATGGCGTTGATCTTTTTTCTATCCCATCAACATTCCCTGCCTACACCAGCATTGTTTCCCGGTCAGGATAAGCTCTTTCATGGCATCATGTTCGGTGTGCTGGGCGCCTTTTATCTGGGCTCCATGGGTAAATCGAGCGCAGGATATTCACTGCCCCAGGCAGCTATCGCATCTCTTTATGTGCTTGCCTACGGCGTCAGCGACGAGGTGCACCAGTACTTTGTGCCGGGACGCACCGCGGAGTATATGGATATTGCCGCGGATGCAGCCGGGGGCCTGCTGATGGCAACCATCTTGTATCTGATTGCACGTCGTAGGTCATAACAGGGGTCAGACCCCTGTTTTCCAGAAGGAGATTTTCCTGTTTCTGAAATGGTAGATGGAAAAAGGGGTCTGACCCCATTAACCCCATTAACCTCAGCCTTACAAATACTTTGACCAGTCCCGGCTATCATCCCCAAACACAAAGAAATGAGGATTGAGTATCGATTCTTTGGTGTTGTAGCGCAGGGACTGCATAGCCAGTTCCGTCACAAAACCGCCGGCTTCCTCCACTACACAGTGTGCCGCCGCCGTGTCCCACTCCGAGGTTGGACCTAAACGCGCATAGACGTCCGCCTTTCCCTCCGCTACCAGGCAGATCTTCAAGGAACTCCCCATGCTGATAATTTCATGCTCGCCAATGTTTGCTAAGAACCGGTTCAGGGAATCGCCCCGATGGGAGCGGCTACCTGCCACTACAATGGGACCATCGGTTAGCCTGCGCGCATGTATGCGCTGATCATTCTGCCCTGATTCTCGCTTGTGGGCGCCCATGCCCTGGCATGCGTAGTAGGTCAGGCCGGTTACGGGCACATACACCACACCCATCACGGGCCTGTGCGCCTTGATCAGGGCGATGTTAACGGTAAATTCGCCGTTGCGTTTGACAAATTCCCGTGTGCCGTCCAACGGATCGATTAACCAGTAGCAGTGCCATCCCTTGCGCTCCTCGTAAGGGACGGCCACCGACTCTTCCGAGAGTATGGGAACCTCTGGAGTCAACTCCGCCAAGCCGGATACAATGGCCTGGTTGGCGGCTAGATCGGCCGCGGTCAGGGGTGATTTGTCGTCTTTTTGCTGTACCGTAAAGTCGGTCTCATAGACCTCCAGAATACGGTCGCCGGCATCCTTTGCGATCCTGGTTACCGGCTCCAGCCAAGGGCCGGGGTCCGGACAACGGTTTGCTACTTCGTCATTCATGAACCACCTTACTAGGAAATCGAATGGACTCAAGTTTGGTAGCGGCCCAGTTTTGCTGGCGGAATAAATTCCGCCCTACAATACCGTTCTTTGTAGGGCGGAATTTATTCCGCCGACCAAACAAAGCCTTGAAAACTGCATCCAGGCTCGAAAGAATGAGTTATTGTACACCGTCAGACTTTATTCAACGTAACACTTTGAACTCCAACCGGCATTGGCCATGATTAACTGGAACGCCATCGAATCTGTATTCCTGGACATGGACGGCACCTTGCTGGATCTGCATTTCGATAACCATTTCTGGCGCGAATTCGTGCCGCAACGATATGCGCAACAACACGATCTGGACCTGGATGCCGCCAAGGCAACACTCTTCCCACGATTTAGCGCCGTGGAAGGCACCCTGGACTGGTATTGCGTAGACTACTGGAGCAATGAGCTGGGACTGGATATCCCGTCACTAAAACAGGAGCTCCATCATTTGATCTCGGTCCACCCCCATGTGGTTGATTTCTTGGACGCGGTGCGTCGGCGGGGTAAGCGTCTGGTGTTGGTCACTAATGCTCACCAGAAAAGCCTGCGGCTGAAAATGGAGCGCACTCAGCTGGCGGGGCACTTCAACGCCATCATCTGTACCCACGAGTTTGGCATTCCTAAGGAACACGCCGACTTTTGGTCGCGGCTGCAAAAACGGGAACCCTTTGATCGGCAATTTACGTTACTCGTGGACGACAGTGTGCCGGTATTGAAAGCCGCACGGGATTACGGCATCAGCCACTTGCTGGCGGTGCGCCGTCCCGATACCCAAAGTCCTCCACGAGAAGTATCGGAGTTTGCAGCGATCGATAGTTTTTTGGACATTCTTCCAGAATAAATTTATTCCCTATGACTGCCCCAGTTTTTGAAGCGCTTCTTACAATAGCAAAGTAGTGATTCGTAACGATTGAAATAGAGATCGAACCCCTCTTGCGCCGGGGCGTCATATTCACAATGGTCGTTAGAATGATCCCGGCAAACTTGAGGACGGTTTTTGTAAATTCCGCACCGCCCCCCCGCAGCCAAATGACTGCAACGATTGGTGATCAATAAAAACCAGCCCTCGTCATCTTTATAGACTTCGATGTTTTCGTGGGAAACCTGCCACAGCAAGTGATCAAAATCGTACATAGAGCGGGGACCTGGCACTTTTTGCGTAATGTAAGTGCAACACGCCGAGTTGATACATAGATCGCACTTGTCATCCAAGGTGCTGGTTTCTACTGATACGGGGAACGTCTCTAACATGTTTAGAACCTAATAGGGATCCGGCCCGAACGATACTTACTTTAAGCCCAAAATATACAAAACTGCATCACTTACGCGATCCCGTCATTCCGGCGCAGGCCGGAATCCAGGAGGGCAACAAAACCACTGGATACCGGCTTTCGCCGGTATGACGACTTCGTTTAAAGTCGGGGAAAGGGGTCTGACCCCATTCTTTTATTTACAGCGTACCCGAGAATTCAATACGGTATCTCCCCTCAGCGTCGGGGAGACCCAGAAATGGCAGCACTCGGCGCACTTGTGCCGGCAACGCGGCGCGGGGCTTCAGGGTACCGCTGATCTGATAGGAATGATCCGGGTTCAGCGACAAAACCCCCTGCAAGCCCAACGGGCCCTGCTTGTCGATATCGGTCAACGTGCCTTTAACGCCATCTTCGCCGCCTTCTAACAGCAACTGTAACGTCCCCAGCGAAACAGACACCGGGTCCACGATGGTGGCGTCCTTCCAGATTACTTCGCCTTCAATGTCTACCGGGCCATCCCTATATGCGGCGTTCGGCAGATCCAGGTGAAACGTTCCCCCCAGCTGGACCGTAGCAGGCGGCATCAATGGGTTGATGTCAACGGCGGATAATTCCGCGGTTAAGCCACGGATGTAATAATCTCCAC
>JAZFSS010000158.1:0-2947 GCA_036446275.1 Gammaproteobacteria bacterium
AACCTAACTCCATGGCAATGGCCGCATCGGAAGCGGTTCCCACACCCGCATCGACCAGAATAGGTACCTTGGCGTTCTCCACGATGGTAAGAATATTGTAGGGATTGCGGATACCCAAGCCGGAACCTATGGGTGCTGCCAAGGGCATAACTGCCACACAGCCCATGTCTTCAAATCGTTTTGCGATGATAGGATCTTCGTTGGTATAGACCATGATCTGGAAACCTTCCTGCACCAGTATTTCCGCAGCCTCAAAGGTCGCCGTGATATCCGGGAACAAGGTTTTCTCATCACCAAGCACTTCCAGTTTCACCAGATCATGTCCATCCAACAGTTCCCGCGCCAGACGACAAGTACGTATCGCATCTTCCGCGGTATAGCAGCCGGCAGTATTGGGCAGGATGGTGTAGCGGTCCGGCGGAATAACGTCCAGCAGATTAGGTTCGTTGGGGTCCTGACCGATATTGGTGCGGCGAATCGCAACCGTGACAATCTCCGCGCCACTGGCCTCTATGGCCTGCCGGGTTTCCTCCAGGTCTTTGTATTTTCCAGTGCCCACCAGCAAGCGCGAGCGATACTCGACGCCTGCCACACTAAAAGTATCGTTAGCAGCGGGTAATGTTTTTTGTATTACCGAAGACATAATGTACCGTCATGGTTCGGCCTGCCGGCCCAAAGTAAATGTAAGTTCCCAATCAGCCCCCGCCGATGGCGCGGACAATTTCCACTTTATCACCGGGGGCCAGACAATGGGATCCAAAACAACTGCGGGGTATGATCTCGCGGTTGACCTCCAAGGCAAGCCGCTGCTCATTCAGTCCCAGCACATCAACGAGTTGTGCAGCCGTGAGCTGGTCCTGTACCTGGCGGGGTTCCCCATTTACCTGAATTTCCATTGAAAAAACCTGCTGTTTCGTGGGAGATGGGTATTTTACACTAAATCCGTCCTGCCAATGGGGGCGAACAAGGGTGTTGTGGGGGGGATTGTGGAATCCCTGTATCTTTGACAGGGCCGCTTTGGCCCCATTACAGTAGGCGTCTAAATTGTTGTTTGAACTGCGGGTGTAGTTCAATGGTAGAACTTTAGCTTCCCAAGCTAATAGCGTGGGTTCGATTCCCATCACCCGCTCCATCTCTAACCCTAATAATTATCCGAATCATGGGAAAACTCATTCGTGTTATCGGTTATCTAATCGGCACCGTAGTGGTCCTTATTGTAGGGCTGTCCATCGTCGTACCGCTGTTGCTGGATGTCAACGACTTTAAGGACCGGATCACCGAAGTCGTGCAAGACAAAACCGGGCGAGAGCTTACCCTCGGTGGCGACATTGGTCTTACTGTGTTCCCCTGGTTGGGCGTTGAATTGGCCGATGTGCAGCTCAGCAATGCCAAAGGCTTTGGTGGAGCTCCCTTCGCGCGCATCGATACCGCCAAGGTGCGGGTGAAGCTGTTGCCGTTGCTGCGCAAGCAGGTGGAAATGGATATCGTGACCCTGGTGGGGCTGCAACTGAACTTGGCCATAGACCAAGGTGGTCGCAGCAACTGGGACGATCTTACCGGCGCCACACAAGAACCTGCCCCCGGTAAAGAGAAGGGTGGGCCGAAAACCTTGGCCGGTCTGGCGGTAGGCGGTATTCACTTACGGGATGCAAGGATCGTGTGGGATGACCGCTCCACCGGCAGCCGCCACGTGGTGGCCGGACTTTCCTTGAACACCGGCGCAGTGCAATTAGAATCGCCTTTCGATTTTGACGTTGCGTTTCAGTTGCAAAGCGCCAAGCCGGAAATGCGTTCCGATATCAAGCTGTCCGGTGAGATCTGGATATCTAAAACCTTGCAGCAGTTTCGGGTGCGTGGGTTCAGGGCAGGTGTAGAGGTGCAAGCTAAAGAATTGCCCGGCGGACAAGTGCGGGGCGAGCTGCGGGCCGAACTACAATTGGACCTGGAAACACAAGGTTTAGAACTTGCGGGGCTGGTGCTGGACGCATTGGGGCTGCAGTTGGCCGGCGATTTTCGTGCCGGTTCTGTACTTAGTGAAGTGCCGACGTTTTCCGGGAGTTTCGATCTGCGGCCTTTCGTGCCACGGGAATTGATGCAGGCACTGGGGCAAGAAATTCCCTTGACCACCGATGCGACGGTACTGAGTAAGGCCGACGGTCACCTGGAACTGAAAGGCAGTATCGACCGGATCCAAGTGGATTCCTTCCGGCTACGACTCGATGACAGTGAGCTTACGGGCAAGCTGGGGATCAGCAATCTTGCGGCGCCGGCCATTCACATTGTCCTGAATTTGGATGCCATTGACTTAGATCGCTACTTACCGCCCGCAAGTACGGCAAAGGCGCCGCCTGTGGGCACGCCGGCAGCGGTTGGCGCCGGCATACTGCCGGTCGACCTGTTACGGAACCTGAACCTGACAGGCACGTTGAGTATCGGCACCCTGAAGGCCTTCGGGATTCGTTCCTCCGACGTGAAAATGGAAGTCAAGGCGCGCGATGGCAAGCTCCGCTTGAATCCGGCCTCGGCAAAGATGTATGACGGCGCTTATCGTGGTGACGTGGCGGTGGATGTCAGCGGCCCGAAGCCGCGCCTGTCCATGAATGAATCGGTATCCAATGTGCAAGTGGGCCCGTTGCTGAAGGATCTTACGGGCAACGACAAACTGTCCGGCACCGCCAACGTCAAGATCAAATTGAGCGGTGTCGGCAATGACCTGCCGGCGCTGCGCAGAACCTTGAACGGTAATTCATCCTTTTCATTTACCGATGGCGCCATCAAGGGCGTCAACATTGCCCAACTGATCCGTGTTGCCCAGGCCAAGTTGCAAGGTAAGTCGTTGCCAAAGGACCAGGGGCCAAATCAAACCGACTTTAGTGAATTGAGCGGTACCGCAACGGTGACCAATGGCGTGGTGCGTAACGAGGATTTCCAGGTAAAGTCGCCGCTG
>JAZFSS010000159.1:0-3533 GCA_036446275.1 Gammaproteobacteria bacterium
CCTGGCATTGTTGCTCGCTTGGTCTATTGATACCTTGGCCAGGCCGCCATCACCGGGGGCTGTACGCGGTAATTTACCCAGGTCGGGCGGGCTGACTCTTCCCCAGGATATTACGATGGAAGAATTGGTACCTCCTGGGGAGGAAGAATCGGCGGGGACAGAGACCGGGAAGTCAGCCGATTCGGCACAGGCTCCGAGCAAAGACGATACAGCAAGCGATCAACCGCCGGCATTGAGCCCTGCGGAAGAGTGAGAAAACCCGAGGTTCTTAACTCTGTACTGCAAGAACAGGTTGAGTACTATCTAGCGCTTGATATCGCGATAAAAATTTTCGTGGGTGCCCAACGCTAACAAGGTCATTGTTGATTTACGGGTATCAAGGATATACGCCAATAGATATTGCTGCGTCTTTAGCTTGAACTTGTAAACTCGTACACCTGCAAGATCGCCTTTCTTTAATTGCCCGGCTCCCGGATTCTTTATTAGTTTACGTATGGCACGGTCTAGGCTGCTTTTCTGGTTCTTATGTAATTTCTTTAGCGTGCGCCCAAAGATGGCGCTCTGAAGGACTTTCACCCGAATTCGTACTCGCTGGTGTCGTCCATCTCGATCTCCTGCATACCAACAAGCACATCCTTAACAAATCTCAATGGCAGGTCCGGGTTTTCATCCGCGATCTTGCCGATCCGCGCCCAGTATTCGATTTGTTTTGGTGTACTGCGGTGCTCTACTTTGCCGTAGGCTGTCGCTTCATTCACCAACTGATCCGAGAGTTTGATGGCCTTCGCCATTATATTTCTCCTGTTGCCGCACCGGGTTTGCAATTAAGTATACACGAAAGGTTGCATAATGCAACCTTATGGGGCAGAAAGACACCATTGAAAAGTGCGATGTAGGGCGGGTTAACCCTGCGGGCACGAGTACCCGTGGGCCTTTAGACTCGCTTGCGCGGTCCAAGAGCGTAGTTTGCGTAACCTAACTGACTCCAACCAACTAATTTTGACAGGCCGTAGGACTACGCAGCTTGCGCCGGGATTTTTACAGTCCTTCGGCCGCCCTCAGGTAACTGTCGCAGTTCTCCGACTCCTCAGAGGTTTTCGACTTCTTGATGCAGGCCTGATACTGCTCAACCAGTTTCATCTTGCGTTTGTTCAGCTCTAATTGCGATTCGTAGGTCTTTATCTGGGCCCGCGAGGAGTGTCGCTCGGCGCAAGCTTGCTGCCGGTGATGTCAATAAAATCAGGCGTATTCTGTTCCGGCTTAGTGCGGCACGCGTTGTTGTGGATGTAGATGCCCCCGGTTTTCGACTGCATCCGTTGAAAGGGAGCTTAAAAGGGTTTTGGGCTGTTACGGTACGGGCAAACTGGCGAGTCATATTCCGCTTCAAAGATGGATGTGCCTTTGAAGTAGATATGATCGATTATCGTTAGGAATGGTTGTTATGAAGATGAAGAATCCGCCGCACCCTGGCGAACACATCAGATATGACTGTATCGAACCATTAGGTTTGAGTATTACGGCTGCTGCCAAGGCTCTGGGTGTCGCGCGACAGACACTCAATAACGTGATAAACAGCAAAAGTGGAATCTCACCAGAGATGGCGATACGGCTTTCCAAAGCCTTTGGTGGCAATCCGGATGTATGGTTAGCGATGCAGATGGCCTATGATCTCGCACAGGCCCAGAAAAAGACGTCTAAAATAAGGGTAAAGTGTCTGGCAGCTGCTTAGAAATCTCGGGTTACACTGCGCTCTAGTGTCCGCAGGGTAAATCCGACCTACTAACTCTCTTGTTTAAATTCGCAAGAATCTGGCGGGTTCCCGGCAGCAATCTCATGGTTTAACGTCAATTCGGCGGCGACAGTCCGATGATCAGATACCTTATCGTTAATTACATTATAGGAGTGGAATGTGAACTCAGGGGAGATCAATATCCAGTCGAGCCGCCAGCCAAGGCGCGTGAAGGTTTCCAGGCCGGCTTGATCAGGTTTGTAGGCAGATAACCCAAGTTCGCTCGCGATGAGCCGTACCGCGGAACCTTCCTGTTCCCACCTGGAGTTGAAGTCACCCATTACGACCATGGGCCGGTCCCGGGCGCGCAGAGTTGCAATTAAATCGGCTGCCTGTCGCCGTCGCGTAGCCTCGCTGGAAGAATCAAGATGGACCGATGTGATGTCAAGTTCCATGCAGGAGCTTCCCGGCCAGGTTACGGTAGCCACGACGAAGCCCTTTGGCAGGGCAGCGAGTTCGGGGTTAAAGGTAATTGCCTCGGGGTGTTTCAGTTCCAGATTGGAAACAAACGCGGTGCCGTAGGATATGCCTATCCCCTCCGCGTGGTTGGCGTGGACAAAATACGCAAAAGAACCATGCTTCGCGACGTACTCCACGTGGTCGAACTTGCCGCTCCAGAATGACGGCGCGTCGGCTTCTTGCAGTGCGACGATATCGGGGTGTTGTCCCTTTAGCAGGGTTGCGATCGCATTCAGGTGAGATTGGGCTTTGTCGCCGTTTTGAAGCAATTGGTGGAAACCGTCACCGCGTCCGTGGGCGATGTTGAGGGTAATGACTTTGAGAGTTGCATCGTTGGTGTTGTTGGCAACCCTGTTATATGTCTTGGTCTCGTGAAGAGATTGCACGGTAGGTACGGTGCGGAGCTCCGCGGTCGCGCAGGACTGCAGCAGTAGGGCCAATACCAGCAGGCCGATCCAGGCGAGGGGTGCTTGGGCTATTTGTTTTACGGGCGTAGCGTTTGCAGCAGACATCAGGTATTCGAGTGCTAGGGGAGCTCTAATGACAAGGATATCTCACACATCAGAGACTTCCTAGGTAATTTCCGCCAAGCGTCGTTTAATCGGCATTCGCCGCTTGGCTGTTACGATAACTCGTTAACGCTTCTAGAAGCCAATCACCGGTCCGTACTTCATCGCCATTTTCCATGACAACCAGGTAGGGCTTTCCTGTGACGAGGCTTTTGCTGGCGCATAGCCTAATGAAATCCTCAGGGGTTCCCATCTGCTTTTTGTAGTATTGATATTTATCGTTCATATGTTTCGCTGCATCGGCCGCGTCATGACTTTTCGAATTGCGAATAAAGTTCAGCCCGGAATCGGCAACATATTTCAGCAGATATTGTATAGTCGATGCGGCGTTTTCGGGTGGTTTACTCCAGCCGCCGGCGGAAACTACTAAACTTGCCAGCATCAAAACAGCTAATATCCATGGCCTGGAAATAAAAGGGGAGCGGGGCATGTTAGAGCTGCCTCCTTATTGGCAGGGCGCGGGCAAATCGCGCCTTTAGGCGGCGCCAGAAACCGGTCTGAGGCTCTTTGGTTAAAATCACCTCCCTGCCGTTTCCCAGCCCCCTCCATCTCACGGTAGACCTTCTTTATCCGGCAAGCCAACCTCCGCCGAGAGACACGGGGGCACAAGCAAAAGTATCCCGGCAGACAAGCACATAAGATAAGATTTCAAACTCAATGACCGTACCGCTTTAAAATGGTTGCCCTATGGGCGCGTAGAACTTTTAGGCTACCAC
>JAZFSS010000160.1:0-4091 GCA_036446275.1 Gammaproteobacteria bacterium
GCCGATGTTGCCTTCCTGAATGAGGTCCAGGAACTGCAAGCCGCGGTTGGTGTATTTCTTCGCAATCGAGATCACCAGCCGCAGGTTTGCTTCCACCATTTCTTTCTTCGCGCGCCGTGCCTTGGCTTCACCAATGGACATGCGGCGATTGATGTCCTTGATCTCACTAACGCTAAGCCCTGTTTCTTCTTCAATGGCAATCAGGCGGTTTTGTGCCCGCAGGATTTCGTCTTTGTATTCTTTTAGCACTGATGAGTATTTGTGGCGGCCGCTGATTTGCATTGTGACCCACTTGAGGTCCGTTTCCTGGTCGGGAAACGAAGTAATAAAATCCTTGCGGGGCATCATGGCCTTGTGTACACAGATATCCATGACTACGCGTTCATGGGAACGAATGCGCTCAATGGTGTAGCGCAGGTTGTAATTGAGCGAGTCGAATACCCGCGGTACCAGTTTAAACTCAAGAAAAGCATCGGACATTTGTTGCCGAAGTTTGGTGGCGCGCGCCTGCTTTTTTGCGATCGCCGTCATGGTACGGGTATACAGTTTTTTCAATGCCGTAAACCGCTTTTTGGCCTCTTCCGGGTCAGGCCCGGTATCTACTACGGTCTCCTCTTCACTATCGTCTCCATTTTTGTTGTTCTTGGCACCTGTAGAGACGGCGCTCGCCGCGGAAACCGTGCTTCCAGCCGAGATCGCGCTGGTTACCGGCGCGGGAATTTCTTCGTCCACGGCATTGGGATCCACGTAGCCGCTTAACAGATCTGCAAGACGCACGTCACCGGCTTCAACCTTTTCGAATTCCTCCAGCAGTAATTCGATGGAGCCCGGGTAGGATGCCAGGGAGGATAATACTTGACGTAACCCAGTTTCGATGCGTTTGGCAATTTCAATTTCGCCCTCTCGGGTAAGTAGCTCCACGGTACCCATTTCCCGCATATACATGCGTACCGGGTCCGTGGTGCGGCCAAAATCTGAGTCGACGCTCACAAGCACAGCCGCGGCTTCTTCGGCCACCTCGTCTGAAGTCGCCGCGGCGGCGTTCAACAACAAGGTGTCAGCGTCGGGCGCGACCTCATGGACGGCGATTCCCATATCATTGATCATGTTGATGATGTCTTCGATCTGTTCAGGATCAACGATTTCATTAGGCAAATGGTCATTAACCTCGGCGTAGGTTAAAAAACCCTTTTCCTTGCCCTTGGCTATCAGCAATTTCAGCCGCGATTGTTGTTCCTGGTTCATGGGGTTTCCGGAAGTCATAACTATCCAAAATAGGTAGGTGTGAAGATAATAAGCTTGGCGAATGTCAAATAATTTACCAGTCTATCTAATATAGATGGTTTCTACTAGGTTTTTGTTACAGTCGCGGAATTAAAGCGATGGCCGGTGACGCACAGTAAGTAATTGTTTCCACTCATTTTGTTCTATTTTCGTTAGCCCCCCGCCCTGAAGTTTTTCGTCTAACAGGGCGAGCCGGTGCTCCTGGTGCTTGATTGCCAATAATTCCAGGGTGTGCAGAAATTCCTGCTCCCTACCCGACGCCGGGGTTACTACCGGGAGCCGCGCCAGTTTTTCCAAGTGCGGTGCGTCCGCGCTATCCCTCCAATGTTCCAGAATCAGCCCCAGGGTGGCTTCCGGTCGCTGCCGGGCGAACGTAATCAGCTCTATCAGCAGTGATACCCCCGGAATATCGATGTCGGCAAGCCTTTCCAGGTCCGGTACCTTTTTCGCCAGCTTCGGGTAGTGCAATACCAGGTTGATGGCTCGGCGCACCGGATTCAGAGTAGGGTCCGGCGCGGGCGCGCGAACCCGGAACACCTTTTGGGGCTTCGCCTGGAACTCACCCAGCTGATCGACGCCCGTACCTGCCAGTTCTGCCAGTCGCGCTAGCATTAGCTGGCGAAACACCCCTGGGGATAATTTGGACAACAATGGCTTGGCAAGTTCCACAAGCCGGGCGCGCCCCTCCATGGAGCTTAGATCAACTTGGCCTGACAGGGCCTGGTAGAAGAAATCGGAAAACGGTATCGCGCCGGTAATCCGGGTCTCAAACCCCGATTTTCCTTCTTTGCGCACCAGGGAGTCCGGGTCTTCACCCTCGGGTAAAAACAGGAAACGTGCCTCGCGACCATCCCGAAGCACACCGAGAGCATTTTCCAAGGCCCGCCATGCGGCCTTCCGGCCTGCCTCATCACCATCAAAACAGAACACTACCTCCGGCACTATCCGGAACAGTTGTCCCAGGTGTTCCGGGGTAGTAGCAGTACCTAGGGTTGCGACGACATAGGTAATGCCAAACTGGGCCAAGGCGACTGCGTCCATGTAGCCTTCCACCACCACCAGGCGTTGTAGGCGTGCGGTGCTTTTGCGGGCTTCATAGAGTCCGTAGAGTTCCCGTCCCTTGTGGAACAACGGAGTTTCCGGTGAGTTCATATACTTTGGCGTGTCGGCTGCCAGTACCCGCCCGCCGAAGCCGATCACCCGGCCGCGCCGGTCCCGGATAGGAAACTGGATACGGTCCCGGAACCGGTCGTAGAAGTTGCCACCGTCCTTCCGTAGCAATAATCCAGCCTGTTCTAATAACCTGATTTGTTCGGTATCGCCGCCTAAGGTTTGTACCAGATTGTTCCAGCCCGGCGGCGCATAGCCGATGTTGTAGGTTTTGGCAATTTCTCCACTTAGGCCCCTGGCCTTTAAGTAGTCCACCGCTTGTTTCGCCGCCGGATGTTCCCGCAGCTGCTGGCAGTAATAGGCGGCCGCTTGATCAAGGATGCGGTAAAGTGGGTCCATGGTCGCCTTCTGGCCGCCCGGTCCTTGGTCGGACTGACGGGGCACCGTCAAACCCACCTGCCGCGCCAAATCTTCCACGGCCTCCACGAAATCCATGTGCTCGAATTCCATGAGAAAGCCAAGTGCGGTGCCATGAGCCCCGCAACCAAAACAGTGATAAAACTGTTTAGTAGGGCTTACGGTAAAAGAAGGGGTCTTTTCAGTGTGGAAGGGGCAGCAGGCCTGCAGGTCTTTACCAGCCTTTTTTAAAGGTACCCGGCCGTCGATGACCTCCACGATGTCCACGCGGGCCATTAGGTCATCGATAAATACCTGTGGAATTCTCCCAGCCATATTGCAATGGTACGTGATCGACAGTCGCTGTGCCGCAGCTTCCGGCTACCTGGACCTGAGCAGGCGGTCAGGCCTCAGGGTGCCATTTGCCGGTCATGGTTCGATACGCGGATTGACGGTGAAAATACGTGCAAATTCGGGATTTTAGGCAGAGGGTCAGTTTCGATTACTGCGAATTAAGCGACGGTATTCCTCCCCTTTCTTCGCAGTAATCGAAACTGACCCTCTGCCGGATTTTAAGGGCCAAGCTTGGTCTTGACCGCGGCACTGACTGCACCCATGTCGGCGCGTCCTTGCAGCTTCGGTCTCAGGAGCCCCATGACTTTGCCCATGTCTTTGCGACTGGCGGCGCCGGTTTCCGCCAATGCGGCATCCACTAAGGCGGCGATTTCAGCCTCACTTGCCGGCTCGGGCAGATAATCCCGGATCACCCCAATCTCAAAGGATTCTTGCTGGGCTAGATCGTTTCGGCCGGCCTTTTCAAACAGGTCCAGAGATTCCTTGCGCTGCTTAAGCATCTTATCCAACACTGCAATTATCTGGGTTTCATCTAGTTCAATGCGCTCGTCCACTTCACGCTGCTTGATGGCGGCGTGGATGAGACGGAGTACAGCAAGCAGCGGCTTATGACCACCACGTAATGCCGCCTTCACATCTTCCTGGAGGCGGTTTTTTAGTGACATGCAATGACGGGGTGGGGCAAGAATAACGGGGCAAGGTTAGTAAAGGCGACTGCGGTGTGAGATATCCCGGCTGACCTTCTTTTGGTGCCGCTTAACCGCTGCGGCCTGTTTGCGCTTGCGTTCTGCCGTGGGCTTTTCATAAAATTCCCGGCGGCGTACCTCGGACATGATGCCAGCCTTTTCACAGGCACGCTTGAAACGCCGCAACGCTACTTCGAAAGGCTCGTTTTCCTTTACACGTACATGGGGCATACCTATTACCAACTCCGAATCTGCATAATG
>JAZFSS010000161.1:0-2157 GCA_036446275.1 Gammaproteobacteria bacterium
TTTTGGTTATGGAGAAAAAGGCGAGATCCATAAGATAAAGGAGTTTTATGACCCCGATTCCCTGGGGAGCATGTATGGCGCCCTTACGGAATACCTTGGGTTCGAAATGTTGGATGGAGAGTTCCGGGTAATGGGTATGGCACCCTACGGTGATCCAAACAAGTATGATTTCTCGCGCTTGATCCGTTATGACAAAAAAGGATTTTCGGTGAACACAAACTTGATCAACGTCATCGGTCTGCGTCGCTACAAAGAGGATGGCAAGGGCTATTACTTCAGCAAACAACTGGTAGATTGGCTGGGGCCCAAGCGCAAGGGAGATGAAATCGATGATCCTTATGTGGATTACGCCGCCGGGATACAGAGAATCCTGGAGGAAATTTCCCTGGGACTGATCGATTATTACCTTGGTGATATTCTGCGCGAGACTGGTAAGTTGTGTTTTGCCGGGGGTGTAGCCCTTAATGTCAAACTCAATCAGCGCATCATGGCGCTACCCTATGTCGACGAATTATTCGTGCAGCCGGCAGCCAGCGACGCAGGCACGGCATTGGGGGCGGCCACCTTTGTGGCAAACCGGATGGGAGAGCGGATCGCACCCATGGAACATGCCTATCTGGGGCCGGCGTACTCCACAGAACAATGTATTGCGGCCTGTGGTTTGTGGCAACCGTCTCCCCATTGGGAGGTTCTGAAGGATGTCTCGCGAACCGGTGCGGAGCTACTGGCTCGAGGCCACCCGGTAGCCTGGTTTCAGGGCCGCATGGAATTTGGACCGCGGGCATTGGGTAACCGCAGCATTCTCGGTGATCCGGGCTCCCGCGGCATTGCCGATCGAATCAATGGCCAAATCAAGTACCGTGAGCGCTGGCGCCCCTTCTGTCCCAGCATGCTCGATACGGTGGCGCCGGAAATCCTTCAGTCACGTCACCCGTCTCCCTACATGACCTTTAGCTTTGATGTGGCCGAGCATTGGCAGGCGCGAATTCCCGAGGTGGTCCACCAAGATGGTACCGTCCGGGCCCAGGTTGTCGATAAAAAGACCAACCCTCGCTATTACCGGTTGATTCAGGAACTGGAACGACGCACAGGCAAGGGAGTTGTGCTAAATACCTCGTTAAATCGCCGCGGAGAGCCAATGGTATGCTCACCGGAAGATGCACTGCGAATGTTTTACGGCTCAGACCTGGAATATCTGATTATGGAAGACCTGTTAGTCACTAAATAGGAAAACCATACACTATTTTTTCCTATTCAGATTTCCGACAGTGATTCGACTTTAAGATAGGACCAGCCGTCTTGTACGTGCCTGATAATTTGGTCCATGGCCGGTAAGGTAGTATCGACACTCTCGTCGAACACCGGCTCTATCCCGAGCTTTCTGAGGTTGCGGATGCTGTTGGCACAGGCAATGAAATGTACATTGGGATATTCCCGTATCATGGCCAAGACCTCTGCTTCATAGGGCGAAACACCACTTCGCAGCAGATCAAGGCCACCGGCATGTGCAATTACTGCTGCCTCGGCGCCCCTGGCTTTGTTTCTATCCAAAAAATCTCTCGTATAGGAAAGCACAGCGGCAAATTGATGTGGGTCTGATTCGCTGATATGCAGAACTATACGGTCGGTGTGCTTTAACGCTGCCGAGGCAACCGTTTGCGTTGATCCATTAGCCAGTTGTTTGCCGTTAAGATAGCCAATGTATCCACTGCCCAGGCCAACGAGTAACAATAGCGAGGCAGCTAACCCGGCCCAACGAGGTAATCGCCATCCACGGGCCTCAAAATCTTGTACCGCCGGAGTAGGGGCCCTCGCACTCGCAAAACCAAGCTTCATAAGGTCCTTCGCGCGGCGGAGCCTATAAACCTGTTCGCGAACGGCAGAGTCATTGTCCATAGTTTCCAGGACCAATTCGCAACCGGCTGTATCTAGCTCGCCGTCCACAAACGCCCCCAACATATGGTCATTGATTTGATTAAGTTTTTCCATTTTGCTATTTCACTAGTCTTATTCGGTCTGTTAATATTTCCGGCTGTATCGGTTTTTCAACCATTCTGGCCAGAAAGTTTTTCCTTGCCCGGTGCAGGCGGCTCATCACCGTACCGATCGGAATATTCAAGGCCTGTGATACCTCGCAATAGGACAGTTCCTCCAGAT
>JAZFSS010000162.1:0-5711 GCA_036446275.1 Gammaproteobacteria bacterium
ACGGCGATTAACTGTTGATCCAACTGGCCGCTGGTCCGGGCCACATTCTCCAACAACCCGCGGGAATGCACCGAGGTGCGATAGTCTTTGAGCTGGGGTTGAATCATGGAAAGGAACAACCCGGCCGCCACCAGCAACACGATCCCGCCCATGCCTAACAGGAATGTTCTGGGCCCTATCTTTTGCAACAGCTCGTTCATCAACCTGTTACCACCCCGCTGTTCACGATCACTGCCATCTCAAAGCTCACCACCCGGGTCCCTGACTGTGTACGAGCCGCGGTTCTGATCACCCGTGCATCTTGGATTTCAGGCTGGTCAACCAGCCGGCGCACAAACCGGGACAAGGCGGCATGATCACGCGCCTCTCCATGGATGGTCATATGGGTATCGATGCGCCAGGTTTCCGCTTTTTTGCGGCCTTCGCCTGCCGGTACCACAATGAAGTACCCCGTGTTTACCGTCCTAGTGACTTCCCTGACTACCTCACCAGCGCGCTTAAATTCCCAACTCAGAAACCAGACCTCGCCGTCCCGTAACGAACGATCGATGGTAATAAACATCTTTTCCGCCGCGGCCCCGCTGCGCAGTCCTTTCAGCAACACCAATTGATGCTCATAATTTTTCTTTTTTGCCTGGCGGCGGGCGAGCTCTTCCCGCTGCTGAGTGGCAATCTGCTGTTGCGCCTGAAGCGCCCCAATGTCCGCTTTTGCAATGCTCACCAAATGGCCCAAACTCAGATGAGCCGCGGTGGTCAGCGCCACAAGCCCTCCACAAATCGCGGCAAAAATAAACAGTTTGTGCCGTAGCCATAGGCCGCGGCGATAGTCCGTGGGGATGAGATCGATATCACTCACGGTCCGTCAGTCCCCGTAATGCAAGCCCGGCAGCTACCGCGATTTCCGGCACTGATTGCTCGTCAACTTCGGTCTTCGCGCCAGGCCGCGCAGGAAAGGCTTTCAATGGGTTTGGAATGATCTGCACCGGCAATTCGATTAATTCCTGCAAAAACCGGTCTGCCCCCACCCACCGGGCGATACCGCCTAACAGGAAAATCCGGCTCACCGATTCACCACGGGTTTGGGATGCCGCGTAGATGAGCGCCCGGTTGATCTCTCCCACTAACTGAAGAAATGCCGGCTTAACGATTTCGCGCAATGTCTCCACAACACTAATATCGTCATCGTCACCGGATAGCGCCGCCGGTTTCCGTGAATCTGAACCCAGGCCATGGGTGTAGACCAATTTATAGGCGGATTCCACCGACACTTCCAGATTACCGGCGATCAATTCCAGAATACGGTTCTCGCCGTAGCTGATCTCCTGGTCAAACAATAGCCGGGATTTGGAGATAATGGTCAGATAACTCACTGTCCGCCCAAAGTTGATCACCAGCACATTTTCGATCTTGCCGGGTTCCGACATGGCACCGATCAATCGACGAATTGCGGCCGGTCCGATCTCCAGGGCGTCCACTGTCAGGCCCGCAAACCGCAATAGCTCCAAGTATTCGATCACGTCTTCCCGCTTGGCGACGGCAACAATAGCGAGTCGTTCATGGGCCTTGGGATTGGCGCGCACAGGCAAGTAATCGATTACATAATCGGAAAGATCTCCGTCCAGACGATCGGCCATTAGGTTTAATATGGCCTCGGCATCGGCCTGGCCACTGGAGACCTGATAAGCAATGGAGATAATGCGGGTCTTACTGGACGGCATGGATGCCACGACCCGGTGACCCTGGAAATCGCCCTGCTTACGGGCCCGGTACACCAGGGACTTCACTTGTTTGGGGGAGACCATGAGCTCATCACGCTCACCGACAAAGGGCACCGAGGCACAGGCCCGCAGGGCAATGCCCCCATCGGGCCCCGTTTCCATCTGCACCAAGTGCAATTGTTCCAGGGAAAATTCCAGCCCTATGGGGCCTGTTTTTCGGGTATTCGCTACCGGTGAAAACCGCTGGATGGTCTTGGCCAATGCCGACATCTAGTTCATGCACTCCGTTTGCTATTCCCGAGATTCGGATTCCGCAGAATCCAGGCTCAGGAGTCGTCCTGTAGGTACCCTGTCACGGCGCCCCAGCCCTTGGACAACCCAGGAGTTGGGCCTACTGCAAATAGGCCCCACCTGAGGGGGTCCACCTCCCCAAAAATAGCGGCCGGAAAGGGGAAAACTTCAGGCCGGAATAGATAGGAAATGGGGGATTTTTCAGACATTTCGCCACCTATTCGCGGCGTTCGATGGCTGGGGGCTGGGGGCTGGCACCGGCTACCCGCCTCCGGCCATTCTTTAATCTTTTACGGCGAACACTGGATATTGACATTGTCGAACCAGACCTGGTCCCTGTTTCCCAGATTTGGAGAACTCTTAAATCGAATCCGCGTATTGCTGGAGATATACGGCGTGATGTCAAAGATCTTGGCAACGAAGAATGCGTCATTAGTGGTGCCAAGCCGGTCCAATTCAATCCAGGGTCCGGCGTCCCCATTGGCCGACACTTCGATGGCCACATAGTCGTCGGCGTTATCCAACGATATGCGCTTATAACTAAAACTCAGGGTTGCCGACGCGGCCCCGGTAAGATCCGCCTCACGCCAAACACCTTCCCCACCGCCATCGTTGTCCCGTACCCGCAAGCGGTTGCTGCCGTTCTGAAGCTGGATCACCTCGTCAGCGCCGGTGGGAGAGTTGTCATCATTGAATTCCTGCCAGGTAGTTGCCCAACTAAGTGTTCCGTCATCGTTGTTATAGCTGATGTTATTGAATTCATCGCGGAAGTTGCCGTCGCAACCGCCACCGCCGCCGCCAATGGAATCACTGATCTTAACGTTGTCCACATACAGGGTCTGAATCGTGTTGGATCCCGCCGTCAGAATGCGGATTTTCGTGTTGGCGGTGGCGTATGCAGCGATATCGTAGCTGACCGTCCAATACACCGGATCGGTTGCAGCTCCTTGAAATCTGTCCAAGGTAACCCATCCACCACCATCAGTAACTTCGATGGTGAAATACTCAGCGATTGACGGATAATTCTGGCGCCGGAAATTGAGGCTCAAGTACACGGTGGTAAAACCCGACAGATCAACCTGCCGCTCGGCGCCTATCGCTATCTCATCCAGGATCAATCGGTGGCCGCTGGGCTCGGGAAACAAGAGGTCGTCGCCGAGGGACACCAGGCCGGCGCAGGCACCGTTACTTTCCCCTTGCTCGACCCAACTGAAAGCGGTCCAATCAAGGTTGCCATCGCTGCCGGCGTAGTCCGCTGCATCACAGTTGCGGTTGTTGAACTCATCGAGATAAAAACCGGTTACACCGCCGCCCCCCGCCAGGTTGAGGACCATGAACTTGCTGCCGTCAAAGTCGTCCACATGGACATGGTCACAAGTCAAAGGATTCACGGCGACCGCGCTCGGCTGGACAACACCAAAACCGGAAAGCCCGTAGCTTTCCACTGTGAGAAGTTCAAAATCGAAACGATAGGCGGAGGTGCTGCTAAAATCCGTCAGCAATAATTTGTCGGTACCCGGCAAATGAGCCAGGCCCTGGACGCTGGATGCAAACCCGGAAATATCCTGAGATACCTGTAAGGTCCCTGCTTGATCCACAATGAAATATTGGTCGGCCAGTGAGTCTGAAATAGCGAGATGGCCGTCATAATTACCACTGGCGGTGTCGCCGATATAGGTTACGTCAGTTGGGTTGCTGGAACCAAAGGCCTGGGTGTCGAAGCTGAATTGCTGATTACAGTCAAAATCGAGAAAGGCCACGTAATCATTAGAGCCGCTGCTGATAGTGACTGCCAGGTGATCTTCCCAGGTGCCGGACTGAATCCAGGCTACGCCTGTTACGTCACTTGACCCGGACAGGCCGAGACCGCAACTCGCCAGTTCAGTACTATTGGAATCCCTCAGGTGCAGGGTGTTCTGACCATCATTGGCAACGATCCAGGCGCCACCTGCCGGCACACTGACGCCACTGAATGTCTTGCCTTCCGGGACAAAGGTAAGCCCCGAGGCAAATTCCACTTCGACCCCACCATAAAATTCATCCACCTTGGTGTCCGGGGTGTAGTCAGCATCACAGGCAGTGAGTGTGCAACTGGCCGCGATCTCCACATTATCTACATAGAAATATTCATCCGGGCCGCCGTAGTTGCTGTTGATGCGGAAACGAATTTGCGTGTCCGCCGCAATATAAGAGCTGATGTTGTAACTACGGCTGCCGGTTGCATTACCGCCTTCATTGATAAAATTCTCCAGCAATACCCAACTGGAGCCACCGTTGCCGGAAACTTCAACCACCACGGAATCCTCAGCGGCTTCGACACCGGAACCGGTACTAAAATCAAAGGACAGGGTCGCCGACTGGTAACCGGTCAGGTCCGCTTGTCTTGCCAAACTGGGATCGTCACTGGAAGATGGTGTGCCAGTGAGGCGCAACTCTCCGCTGACAATCCGTCCCTTACCTGATGACGGGCCGGCGCCGGTACTGTCAATCTCGATCCAATCACTGCTCCACAGGCGGTTACCATCACTGTTGCTGAATGCATTGGTATCGAATCGATCCCGGAATGTTCCGGCACAAGTAACGTCGCCACTACCCGCCCCAACATGGGTTGAAATCACGTTTTCGTTAGATTGTTGAAATCGCACATTACCATTGAAGTACAGGTTCGCAACATCGGCAACCGGATCATAGTCCACCAGATCATCGTCGTCATAGGAAAGGCCACCCAGTATTGCGCCATTGTTGGCATCGGATAAAATCAGATGGCCGTTCTCCAGCACGTGTAGCCCATCAATATCTTCATTGCCACCGCTGAATAAGGCACTGCCATCGAAGAACAACGTGGCAATATCGGTAACGGGGTCATATGCCACCAGGTCATCGGCATCGAAGCTCAAGCCACCTAAGGTCGTCGTGCCAGCTGTGGATAAAATCAACTGGCCATCGTCCATTACATGGACAGCGTCGATATTTCTGCCGGGACTATCCAGCAGTGCTGCGCCTTCAAAGATCATCGAGGCCTTATCTTCAACAGGATCGTATTGCACGAGATCGCCCGGCCGAATAGAAAGGCCACCGAGGGTTATGTTAGCCCCTGGAGATAACAGCAGCTGTCCGTTACCCAGCACATGAAGCGCTTCGATTTCTTGGTCCAAGGTCGTGATGCTGCCGTCAAAGAATAATGTCGCGGTATCGGTACTGGGATCGTATTGCGCCAGGTCGATTTCCGCGAAACTTAAGCCCCCAAGGGTCGCCGGGGTCTCGGTTGATAAAATGATGGGATCGTCGGCCGCGAACCCGCAGTTAACGCCGCACTCGCAGGCGAAAATAATGGTGAGTCTTGGACGCAGCAACTCGTCTGTTGCATCACTACTGCTGAAATGCGCTGCTGTCCCAAAGGTCTCCGCCACCAGGGCCAAGCCGTGGTTCTCAAATCGACCGGACACCCAGCCACTTACCAGGTTGGTTATGCTCCAGGTAGACCACCCAATGCTGGCCGGTACCGTGGTGCTGGCAAAAATAGTGGTGCCGTAATCACCACCGGGGTTAGTCCACATCAGGCCAGTTTCACGCTCGGTCCAGTTAGCCCCTGGCCCGGTACCGCTGGTATTAGTGCCCTCGACCCAGCCGCGGATGACCCGATGCACACCCACATCACCGCCGTTTAGGCTGTTGTTGGACTGGTATAGATCCAGGACTGCA